>JAVVGN010000001.1:0-80599 GCA_032249095.1 Candidatus Caldarchaeales archaeon
ATACAAGACACATCAACCGGCCTTTAAATATAACGCCTTATTTGGACACTATCCCCGGCCCCGCCAGTAGAATAATATATGAGCCGCCGCGTCTCTTTTAGTCGCGAGTGACGAGCAGCCCGGTCGTCTAGCGGCCAAACCCTGGCCAGATGTGGGGCTAAGGATCCCGGGCTCTGGATCCACCTCCGTGGAGGGGATCCCCGGGGACGCCGGTTCGAATCCGGCCCGGGCTAATTTTAGTTATCGTGTGTAGGGACGCTGGGTTGAAAAAGATGGCGAAGAAGGTTGGCCTGTCTTCTTTTGGTGTATTTTTCGAGGCGCCTCTTTTTACTCTCCGTGTAGTGAAGCCGGTTTTCTCGGAGATGGTTGTATTGCTACCTAGACTTTTTATGTCTCGAAGAGCGTTAAAGCCCTGGCTCTTCCTTGCAGGCCGTTATCATAGCCGCAGGTATGGCTAGGCGTTTGGCCCCTTACTCTTCGCCGTCTACACCCAAATGCTTCATGGAGCTCGAGGAAGGGGTCCCTATAATAAGGCACATTATAGACCAGCTTCAGAGATGCGGCATCAGTGATATAGTGGTTGTGACTAGGTCTGAGACCTCCGGCAGATTCCGTGAGCTCGAAGAGGGTCTCAGACTCGTCATGCTGGACACCGACGAGGAGTTCGGAAACCTTTACAGTGCATTTATAGGCGCTGGCGCTGGCGACTTTCTTCTTCTAATGTCTGACCACGTATTTGAGCTTGAGGTATTGAGGCGCTTGTTGGAACGGGCTTCTAACTCAGATAAGTCTTTCGTGATATGCTTAGACAGGGAGCCTTCGCGAAAAGCCTCGGACGAGGGGCTGAAAGTCCTCTTTGAGAATGGAAGACCCGCCGAAGCGGGAAAAGAGCTGCTTCCAGTCTATGGAATCGATACAGGTCTGATATGGTGTGGCGCAGGGGCTCCACGGTACTTTAGAGAAGCTCTGAAGAGGGTCGGTAAGAACGGCTCGATAAAAGACGCCTTAAACATAGCCGCGAGAAGCAATGATGTCGACTACGTTGACGTCACAGGGCTATTGTGGCATGATGTTGACACCCCTGAGGATCTTGAGAAGGCACGGAGGATCTATTGGGATATCCTGAGGCGGGACATCATAAAGTCGAGCGACGGCATCGTCAGCAGATACTTCAACAGACAAATCTCAACGAGGATCTCCCTATGGTTCTATCGGGAACGTATATTCCTCAACCCAGACATAGTCTCACTAGCTGGATTCCTCATAGCTGTGATCGGTGGAACCTTGGCACTCATGAAGCAGCTCGTCTTAGGAGGGCTCCTCGTCCAAGCATCATCAATAATTGACGGGATTGATGGCGAGCTTGCGCGTCTCTTTAACAGGCCTAGTCAGAGAGGTGGGATCCTCGATGCTCTGCTAGATAGGATAGCTGATATCTTCATAGTGATTGCCATGGTCCTCCACCTCTGGCCAATCGGGCTGCTCGAGTCATGCCTATCTCTCCTCGCTGCAGCGAACTCGGTGCTGGTAAGCTACTCCACGCAGCTACTCAGGACTGCGGGCGTGAACGTCAGCACACTCAGAGTAATTCCAGCTACTAGGGACGCGCGGCTGTTTATAGTGGCAATCTCATGTATTGCAGGCTATCCACTAGCGGCGCTATATTACTTAGGAGTGGCGCCGCTTGTCTACGTCGCGGCAGCATTGGTACTTGTCTTGCTGATTCCCGAAACTGGACGAGGATTAATCAAGAGACGAAAGACACGGGCGATCTGGCCGCACATTCCGGCGGGCGTAGTAGTGAGGGACGCGGTTAACAGCTTAGTACAGAATGGTTTAAGGATGCTTTTCGCCCTACTGGTCACGCGCCTACTACTTCCCCCATTCCACGACGTGGTGATCTTCTCGCATCAGACCATCGAGTTTACCCTGGGCACTCTTACACCTGTGGTGGAAGCATCCTTGATAATCATTTTCGGCTCCAAGATCCTCGGCTCAGCAGGTGTGATAGTGGAGTATCTGTCAGTAAGGCTTGTGAAGAGGCTTAAGATAACATCATCTCTTATAAGGGGAGTCATAAAGGACCTCTCATATCTCGTGTTCGCATCAGTTATATGGGGATATGCTTGGCAGCTTGCCGCGATCCCTCTCATAGGTCAATACGTAACCAAGCTAACGATACCCCTAGTGTCCGTAGTTATAATCTATATGGTGTATAGGATTACGAGGAGGATATACAATACGTACCACGAGATTCTGGAGGATAGGGCGAGGCGCATAGAGGGGGCATCCTAAGCCAACCCCCAAGGCGCCCTATATTGTTGGCCTGATGCACCGAGTCCGGCTTCACTAGAGATTAGGTTTAGCGTGCTTCCGATTTCTTCCCGTCCCCCCTCCTCAGTCTGAACATGATTAACGTTACTCGGCTGTGTAGACGCATGTTGGGGATAGATGCGGCGGATAAACTCTCTCAGCTCCCCCGGACTGCAGAAGCCCTCCTCCCTGTAGAGGCGTAGGGCGTCGGAGAGCTTAAGTTTCTTCACCGAGACGAGCTCCGCCTCGATCCACCTATGCCCATCGGTGAGTATGAGATTCCTGGCGTACCCCGATTCCTCTGCGGGCCTAATAGTCGCCGTCTTCCGCCCCTCCAACACCAGGTCTAATAGCCCCCGCTTAAACCGGAGTACACGCCGCATAGGATGCTGACCCGCTCTGTCACGACTTAAACATTGACTCAATCATCGCCCTCTTGACCCCCAGGTTATTGGTTACCCCCAGCTTGGTGTGCGCGTCGTTGGCATGTATCTTGCAGCTGGTTCTCTATAGCCTGAGCCGAGCCGCTGTGTAGGCGGAGCCGGGGGCACTGTTTTGATTGCTTTGTGCCCTGCGTCGACCCCCCGCGCGTCTACATTTATTAGGGAAGCAGGTGAGAGACCTGCTTGTGGCCGGGATAGAGAGCTATCTGACCGCGGCTCTAGTCTTTCTGATCGTCGTCTCCGGCGGCTTCCTCCTCAGGAGAGTTCTGGTCAGGTGGATACATAGGTGGGCTGCGGCGAGCGAGACTAAGATCGACGACATCATAGTTGGGGCGATAGAGAAGCCGATCATCATGTGGTTCGTCATAGGGGGTGTCTATGCGGCCCTCCCCTTCCTGAACCTCACGCCGCAGGTCGCGACTAACGCTGAGAAGGCGATAATACTCACAATCATTCTTTCAGCTGCGTGGACCCTTGCGAACATGGCGGGAGGCATCATAAGGTTCTACGGCTCCAAGATAGGGGCGGGCCTTCAGGTCAGTAGCCTGGGACAGCTTCTAGCCAAAGTTGCTATTCTCTCTCTAGGCATCGTGATCGCTCTGGCCGAGCTGGGCATAGAGGTGACACCTCTCATAGCGTCGCTCGGCATAGGGGCGCTTGCGATCGCCCTCGCGCTCCAAGACACCCTCGCAAATATCTTCTCAGGATTCTATGTCTTGGCCGAGAAGTCTGTCAGGGTTGGGGACTTCGTCAGGATCGAGGGCGTCGGCGAGGGCAGGATCCTAGACATAGGCTGGAGGAGCACGCGGATACTGACGCTCCCCAACAACCTTGTCGTGATACCAAACAAGAAGCTCGCAGAGTCAATAGTGACGAACTACGACCTGCCCGACCCCACCACGAACCTCGACATAACAGTCTCGGTAAGCTACGGCGAGGACCCTGACAGGGTTGAGGCGATACTCCGAGACGAGCTAGCTAGAGCCGCATCGGAGCTACCAGGCCTCGACAGGAGCTTCGAGCCGTTGATCAGGTTCTCGATGGGAGAATATGCCCTAAACTTCACAGTCATTTACAGGAGCTTGAGCATCGGCGAGCGCGGCCGGCTGCAGCACGAGCTAGCCAAGAGAATATTCAAGAGGCTTCGGAGCGAGGGCGTCGAGATCCCGTTCCCGGTAAGGACTATCTATGTGCGTGGAGAGGCGGCGAGGGCCGGTGGCCGAAGGCCAAGGACTTCGAGAGTCTGAGGAGCCGCAGGCCACGTTTCCACAACTCTTGCGAAGAGGTATTTAGCGCGCTAGTCCTCGTATCTCTGTGAGCACCTTAAGAGTGGGCGTCGTCTTGGTGGGGCATGGACAGCTCCCCCGCGACCTTCCCAAGAAGTTATCGTCCGAGTATCTCGCGCTCAAGTTCAAGCACGGCCTCTCAGCCGAGGAGGAGAGGCGCCTCGACGAGCTGGAGAAGCTTATCCTAGGCTGGCACAGAGATGAGAGAAATGACCCCTACTACCACAGCGTCCAGAGGCTCGCCGAGGAGGTCTCGAGGCTGGGCGCGTTCGCACGCGTATGGACTGCCTTCAACGAGTTCTGCAGACCAACTCTAGCCGAGGCCCTAGAGGAGGCATGTAGCTGCAGCGTCGACGTTGTCGTGGTTGTCCCGACGATGATGACGAGGGGTGGAGAGCACTCGGAGGAAGAGATCCCGGCCGTGATCGAGGAGTTCAGGGGGAGGTGTGGCAAGCCCCTGATCTACGCGTGGCCCTTCGAGACGGAGTCGATCGCGAAGCTGCTGGTAGAGACAGTGCGGAGCCACCTCGCAAGACACATCCACGAGAAGGGATGCGGCTGAAGCATCTGATCGGGAACAGCATCCCTAGCGGGATGGGGGGGAAGTTCAATAAAAGCAGCGGCTTCATAGAATTCCATACACAGCCCAGTTATATAAACCCGTTATTTGGATGCTACCCTCTCATTCTTGACATATCCTGATAAGCCTAGCTCCTGAGCAGAATCAAGGACAAACCTCCTATAACCAATCCTCTGAACCCTACCACAAACCCTCGCGAGGACAGCCCTCAAAGCCAAGCATCAACACTATCCATCCATTAATAAAGCTTTAAGACATATCTCGGTAGATGCCTTCATTCACTCTTCGTGGTATAGAATTCAAGGCCTAGTGGAGATTCGCGAATAAAGTGGTCCTCTTACCTCGAGGTAAGAGGACGGGCAAGTTCGTCGAGTGCCCAAACTCTTATAAGTGAGTGTTGAGCCGCGAGTTCCTTAAACTCAAATCCCTAGTAGTAACGTTGTGAAGTTCTTGAGGGAGTTTCTAGATTAAGATTACATTTCTTCTATGTTGTTTGGCGATCTCGGCTTGCTTGACGTCTGCCGTCACGAGCTTGTTGGAGCTGACTATGTAGAGGGAGTCGTAGATCGTTAGATTGGTCGCTATCGCGGTCTCGAATGCCTGCTCTAAGAATTTCTTGAAGTCGATGATTATGAGCGTCTCTGAAAGTTCCTTGAGCTCCTCAAATCTTTCCTGTGCCTCCTGCGTGGAGAGCATTTCTCTCTTATGATACTTCAGGATTACGTTTGCCACCTCCAGTATGGCTAGGTCGAGTGTCTCGCCATCGGCTTCTACTTCCTTGGCTGCCTCGACGTAGTTTTCCCCGCGCATTATCAGCTTCGCTATAACTGATGCGTCAATCACCTTCTCTGTCCTCCCTTATGGCCGCTACAACAGAACCTCTTGGAAGAATTTCTCGAGGTTTCTTCTCCAGTATCTTACGTATGACGCCTGATCTCTCAGCTTTTCTGATTCTCTCCTCGACGAAGGCCCTCAGCTCTGCAGGCCAGTCGACGACGTCCTTTAGCTTCTCGTACTTCTCCTTTACCTCTTTGGGGACCTTAAAGCTTATGACTCCACTCATCGGTATTCTAATTAGTAAACCAAGATATAAACTAATTGGTTTACCGAGTGTAGCCGTAGATAGCAGTTCCTAAATAGATAGACTTGAATAGACCTGACCTCTTCTCCGCCCTAAAGAGCGAGGGTTCCCGCTAAAGCAGGGAGGTTTGATATTACATCCCTCTTCTTGAGAGGTTAATCCTGGCTGGGTCTCCAGCCCGTTACCCTATCCCATTTGGGACTCAGGGTTATGAGTATGTTATATGCTCTCACCAAGTCCGCATTGAAGTCTTTGTCTAGCTTTGTGCACTTGAATAATCCACGTGTAATCCTTCACACCTGAACCGGTTGAAGAGGACACATCTATATAGTTTTTTTCTTCTTATGTCTATTAAGGAGGAGGGAGGGGATTCGGGAGATTGAGTGGGCGAGCATTGAGGTACTATGCTGATGTTCATAGAGAGACATGGAACGGAGAGGGCTTCAGGATAACATACACTACTGACGGTGTCTCCTTCAAGCATGTTGATGGGTAGTGTCCGGATAAGGGGTTTATATGGCTAGAGGGGGTGTTGTAAACCGCTAAATCTGGAAAACATCTATCCTTGAGGGTATTTAAAGTCTTATCGGGACACTATCTGTTGATGGCTAGAAAACTATATCAAGAGAACCACTAGAAGACCTACCCCTCCCCCCAACCATTTCCCAAACATCCCCACAATTATCATCTAACCAAAAATACGGGCCCGGAGGGATTTGAACCCTCGACCTACCGGTTAAGAGCCGGCCGCTCTACCTGCCTGAGCTACGGGCCCGGATCAATCAACCCCGCCGGGCGAATTTAAAGATAGTATCCAGCATGGGCCTCTATTGTCCAGTACCTTACGGTCCATATCCATAGAGACGGCTGTGTGGGTGACGCTTTAATACTGCCTCCGCAAGGGGGTTTGTAGGTGAGTAGAGCTCGGGAAGTGGGTCGTCGGCGGTGCTTGGCCCTACATCCACGGCGTGCCCCACATAGGTAACCTTATAGGGTCTGAGCTATCAGCCGATGTCTTCGCACGCTACCTCAGGGTTAGGGGCGAGGACGTTGTTTTCGTGAGCGGCTCGGACGAGCATGGCACCCCCATCGAGGTTGAGGCGACGAAGAGGGGCGTCGACCCCAAGGTCTTGACGGACGAGGTGCACGAGAAGGTTGTTGATGTCTTCAGCAGGTTCAACATCTCCTTCGACATATACACGAGGACCCACAACCCCATCCACATCTCCTTCTGCCAGAGCTTCTTCAAACGCATATACGACAACGGCTACATCTTCGAGAGAGATGTTGACCAGCTCTACTGCGGGTCCTGCGGCAGGTTCCTCCCAGACAGGTTCGTCCTCGGAACATGTCCACACTGCGGCTATGCCTCAGCGAGGGGCGACCAGTGCGAGTCCTGCGGAAAAGTCCTCGACCCGTTGGAGCTCGTCTCGCCGATTTGCGCGATCTGCGGCAGCACGCCCGAGATCAAGGCCACGAGACACTGGTTCTTCGACCTGCCCCGCCTGACGGAGCCCCTCAAGGCGTGGATATCCGCGAACCAGCACATGCCTGAGCGCGTAAAGGCCTTCACGCTCAGCTGGATCGAGGAGGGCCTCAGGCCTAGGGCCGTGACCCGGGATAACAGGTGGGGGATCCCGGCCCCCTTCCCAGGCGCCGCCGAAAAGACGATCTATGTGTGGCTTGAGGCCGTTCTCGGCTACATCTCCGCCACAGTCGAGCTTGGTGAGAGGCTGGGGCGGCCGGGGCTCTGGGAGGATTACTGGCTCGACAGGGAGTGCAGGACGATCTTCTTCATAGGTAAGGACAACATCCCGTTCCACACGATCATTCTGCCGGCCCTCCTCCTCGCCCACGGGGACCGGTTCGTCCTACCCTGGAGCGTCTCGGCCACCGAGTACCTGACCTACGAGGGGCAGAAGTTCTCGAAGAGCAAGAGGATTGGGATATGGCTCGACGAGGCCCTAGAGATACTTCCGAGCGACTACTGGAGATACTACCTGGTTAAGATGAGGCCAGAGACTGCCGACACAAGCTTCAAGTGGTCGGACTTCGCCTCAACCATCAACAGCGACCTAAACGATGACGTTGGAAACTTTGTCCACCGCGTCCTCACCTTCATTTACCAGTTCCTCGACGGCGTTGTCCCCCAGCCGCGGATTCTAGACGAGGCCGACAGGAGACTCCTAGGGAAGGTTGCCGAGACCCTCAGAAGCATCGACTCGCTCATGCTTGAGGTGAGGGAGAAGCAGGCGCTTCACGAGCTCGTCGACCTGGTCAGGGAGGGGAACAGCTACCTAAACCTCAAGGAGCCATGGAAGTCTTACAGGACGGCGCCAGAGCAGGCTGCCACAACGCTCTACGTGGCCGTCCAAGCCGTCGGCGCGCTCTCGATAATGCTTGACGCCTTCTTGCCTGAAGCAGCATACAGGCTGAGGGGGATGCTTCGCCTACCGTCTAATGTGAGTGGAGCGTTGAAGTCTCTGGGCGGAGAGTTCTTGGCGCCGGGGACCAGAATCGAGAGGCCCGAGCCGCTTTTCAAAAAGGTTAGCGAGAGGGAGCTGCTGGAGAAGAGGGTGAGGCTGGCCCCTGCCTAGCCCCTTATCCTCTTTATCCCGAGCTCCTTTACCAGGCGCTCGAGCTCGTCGGTCTCTTCCACGCTCTCTTGCGCTGTTGACTTCGCTGGGCCCTCGGCTGCGAGCCTCTGGCTAGCTGGGAATACCTTCTCCTCGACTCTCTCAGAGGAGCCTTGGAGGTCGCTCAGATATCCCTGCGAGTCCAGCCCCGCCAGTATCAATGAGACCTGCATGGTCGAGTTGTAGTAGTTATCTACTCTTGCGCCCCAGACGATAAGCCCCTCCTCTCCCATGAGCTCGTAGATTATCTCGGGCGGCCTCGAGGCCTCCTTTAGCTTCATATCCTCGCCGCCGGTCACGTGGACTATCGCTGCAGAGACTCCCTCGAGCTCCACCCCGCCCTCGAAGAGGGGTGACTGAAGGGCGTTGAAGGTGGCCTCCTCAGCCCTGTTCGGCGAGCTGCTCCTGCCGATCCCCAGCGAGGCCAGCCTTCCCTGGGCAACGACCGTCTTGAAGTCCTCGAAGTCTATGTTGATTAGGCTCGGCTTCACTATTGACTCGGTTATGCTGAGTATCATGTTGTTTATCACCTCGTCCGCGAGCGAGAAGGCTGTCTTGAGGTTGTATTGTGGGTAGAGCTCGAGGAGCCTGTTGTTGTCCACCACGACCACCGTGTTTGTATACTTCTGTAGCTCGGTTAGCCCCCGCATGGCGATTCTCCTCCTCACCCCGCCCTCGAACCTGAAGGGAAGCGTCACGACCCCTATAACGATGGCGCCCAACTCCTTAGCGATCTTGGCGACGACCGGGGCTGCCCCAGTCCCTGTACCACCCCCAAGACCCGCGGCGATGAATACGAGGTCGGCACCCTCGAGGGATTTACGGATCTCCTCCGCGCTCTCCTCGGCCGCCCTCATTCCTATCTCGGGGTTCCCTCCAGCGCCGTAGTCCCTCGCTACACGCGGCCCCAGCAGGATCTTCTGGTGGGCGTTGATGAGCTCCAGGTGCTGCCTATCTGTGTTTGCCGCTATGGCGGTGGCGCCGTAGAGCCCGCCGTTTATGAGGCGGTGTACGGTGTTGCTTCCCGCGCCGCCGAGCCCTATCAGCTTAATCCTGAAGCCCGGGGCCTCCTCATCCTGATGCATTATCTCGAGGCTACTCACTTGTCCTTGCCTCCTCCTTTATGAAGTCTCGGACAGCCATCCTGATTGCCTCAGCCCTGTTGGGGTATAGGCGGCGGCGGACCAGCTCGTCTATCGCCTCTAGGTATGCTTCAGGGAGATGAACGGTTACCACCTTCATTCACGACACCTCGCCGAGACCCACGAAGGTGAATACCATAAAAGTCTTGGTATTACGTTCCTTAAATCCGGCGTACTACCCTGCACCGAAAACCCGCCCCTTCCGTTGCAATAATTGACAAATTCTAAATAGACCGGGTGCCACTTTTTGCCAGAAGTTGCGAATAAACGAGGTGTCCGAGGAGGAGGAGATTGGTGAGATCGTCCGAATCATTAACGAGGAATGTGAGGCTGGAGCCGCGGTTGTCGTTGAAGGTGAGACCGATAGGGAGGCTCTCGTGGAGCGAGGCGTAGCTGCAACAATACTCACGCTACGCGAGCTAATGCTACGCGCCGAGCACGGCCTACTCGAGGATGCTAGGGTGATCGTGCTTCTCGACCTTGACAGAGAGGGTGAGAGGCTCACGTGGTGGTTGAGGGCTAGGCTCCCGAACACGGTCAGGCTCGACTTCTCCCTTAGAGAGAGGATAAGGAGGTCGCAGAGGTTTAAGCGTGGGCGGAGAACCATACAACAGATATTTATGGGCCCCTAGGGATGCTCGTTCTCGGCGATGTCAACTAGCGGGTTCGAGCCGAAGCTGAAGGAGACGCGCTGGGCGCCGGAGCTGGAGCTGGAGCTCCTAAAGAAGTGGGAGGAGGAGGGCCTGTACGGTTTTCGGGAGGACGCGCGGGGCAGACTCTTCCTGATCGACACACCGCCCCCCTACCCCTCTGGTAGGCCGTGGCACATAGGCGCAGCGGCTCACTACACCCAGATAGACATGATAGCGAGGACGGCGAGGATGATGGGCTACAATACCTACTTCCCAATAGGCATCGACAGGAACGGAATACCGGTGGAGCGATACGTCGAGAGGGAGAAGGGGATCCGCCTCCTCTCCCTCCCCCGCCAGGAGTTCCTAAAGATATGCTCCGAGACACTCGACGAGCTTGAGTCTGAGATGCTGTGGATCATGAGGCGCGCGGGGCTCTCCGGAGACTTCAAGAACTATTACAGGACTGACTCCCCCGAGTATAGGGGGCTTACCCAAGCCACCTTCATCAGGCTCTTCAGGGAAGGGAAGATCTACAGGTCTACGAGGCCCAACAACTACTGCTGGGACTGCGGGACGACCGTGGCCGACGCCGAGGTTGACCACATCGAGGTCCCCACCGACCTCGTCTACATCTCCTTCGACCTAGTCGGCGGAGGAAGCGTAGCCATAAGCACTACGAGGCCGGAGCTCCTCGGCGCCTGCAGGGCAGTCATCTACAACCCGGGCGACGCGAGATACTCGTGGCTCGAGGGTAGGAGGGCGGTTGTCCCGATCTACGGCACGGAGGTGCCGATAATCCCGCACAACGCGGCTAAGCCTGACTTCGGCTCGGGGGTGGTAATGGTCTGTAGCTACGGCGACAGGGTAGACGTCCAGCTCTTCCGTGAGCTCGGGCTCGAGGAGGTGATACTCATAGGGCTGGACGGCAGGATGCTGGACTCGGCTGGACCGCTCGCCGGACTCACGGTCCAGGAGGCGAGGAGGAGGATCATAGAGATCCTTGAGGCCGAGGGGCGACTCGTCAAGACTGAGAGGATCATGCACAGCATCCCCATATGCGAGAGGTCCAACGCGCCGATCGAGATCATACCTATGGACGAGTACTACCTATCTCAGCTCCCCTTCAAGGAGGATCTTCTGGAGGCGGCCTCGAAGATGACTTTCCACCCGGAGATCCATAGGCAGCTCCTCACGGACTGGACAAACAGCATAAAGATCGACTGGCCTATATCGAGGCGTCGTTACTACGCGACGGAGATCCCCGTCTGGTATTGCAGGTCCTGCGGCCACCCAAGCCTCCCTGAGCCTGGCCGCTATTACAGGCCGTGGGCCGAGAAGCCCCCCTTTGAGAGGTGTGAGCGCTGCGGCGGGACCGAGTTTGTGGGTGAGGAGAGAACCCTCGATACTTGGATGGACTCGAGTATCTCGCCACTCTACATCTCTCGCTACATGCGCGACGAAAAGTTCTTCTCCCGCGCTTACCCCGTCGGAATCAGGCCGCAGGGCAAGGACATAGTCAGGACCTGGCTATACTACACTCTCCTCCGCTGCTACCAGCTTACGGGGAAGCCGCCGTTCAAGCACGTCTGGATCAGCGGCATGGGACTCGATGAGAAGGGTGAGAAGATGAGTAAGAGCAAGGGCAACGTGATAGATCCGCGCCCAATACTCGAGAAGTACGGCGCGGACATCTTTAGGTTCTGGTGCGCGCAGGAGGCGAGCTTGGGGTACGACTTCAGGATATCGGAGCAGAGGATCGCGGCTGCGGGCAGGTTCGTCACGAAACTCTGGAACATAGCCCGCTACGTCTCTCAGTTCCCCAACCCACCGAGGGCGAGGCTCGTGGCTACGGACGAGTGGATACTCTCGGAGCTCGCGAAGACGGCGGAGGAGTGTATGAGGGGGTACAGGGACTTCAACTTCTTCATCCCAAGCACGCGGCTCAGGAACTTCCTCTGGAACATCTTTGCGGACCATTACATAGAGATGACCAAGATGAGGGCCCTCGGGAGGGTAGGGACGCGGGCTGAGGCGTCTTCCGCGTGGTATGCTCTCCACAGGGTCCTGAGGACAAGCCTCCTACTACTGGCACCCATAACGCCCTTCATCACGGACCACATCTGGAGGGCCCTCTACTCGCCCCGCTCCATCCACCTCCAGAAGTTCCCCAAGATCGGGGTCCGTAGAGACATGTCCGAATATACGGAGAAGATTTTAGAATTTAACAGGATGGTGTGGAGGGAGAAGAAGACTGCAAACCTCTCGCTCAGGGATCCAATAAGCATAGAGGTGCCGAAGGAGCTTGAGCCCTTTAAGCCCGACCTCGCCGCGATGCACAACATAAGGATGTGAGAAAACCTCACTGGGTCAGACTGCCCATCGACACCTCACAGATCGGTGTGGACGTTGCTCATCATCCCGTGGAAGCGGTCTCCAAGCCCCGTTATAAGTCTTGGTCGGAGTACGCGGGATAAATTCTGCCCCCGCGGAGACCTATACCCGTGGTCAGGTACGTGAGGGATAGGTCGCTTGAGGAGTATGTCAGGAGGCTTGGCGAGGAGGCTGGGCTGAGGCACATCGACTACTCTAGGGTGAGGTGTGTTAGGAGCTTCGGCAGCAGGTCAAGGTCGGTCGCGGCGAGGATCCATGCAGCCAGCCGGGCACTATACACTGGGCTGGGTATCAGGCCCGTCTACGTTATCGAGTTTGTCTCGGAGGTCTTTGAAAAGCTAACAAGACGCGAGAGGGACCGCGTCGTACTCCACGAGCTTCTCCACATACCGGCCTCGATGGGCGGTGGCCTAGTTGGGCACGGAGCGCTCGACTTCGAGGAGGAGGTGGAGAGGCTTGAGAGGAGGATCAGCCGGTGAGGCCGATGACTGTGCAGGGAGCGCTGTCAACCTCCTCCAGCATCAGGGGCGCGACTATGACGAGCCGGTACTCGCTCGGCTTTCCGGCGAGGTCCATGTCCTCAAGTATGAGGACGCCATCCCCAGAGAGGAGGATTCGGTGCGACTCGCGCCCCTCCTCCCTCCTAGCAGGCGTCGAGATGCTGACCGCGTCTATACCTATGGCTCTCAGGCGGGGGCTGAAGCTTTTGATGAGCCTCGCCGCCGAGGGTGCGAGGAGCGGGCCCTCCTCCGCATAGGCCCTCGGGTCGCTCTCCCTGTGGCGCTGGACGCCGGTCCTAATCATAACCATGCTGTACGCCTTGAAGGCATCCCTATGGGGCTCGAGGTCCTCGCCCGTGATGGCCCCGCCCAGCTCCTTCGGAACATCGATGATGATGGCTCCATGGAAGACGAGCTCCTCGGGACCGTATTCCGAGATCTTTCTGCCGTATGGGATGAAGTGGTTGGGTGCGTCGACGTGGGTTCCCGTGTGGTTGGCCAGAGTGATGATCCAGGAGTTGCTGGAGTCGCCCCTCGAGAGGCTTTTGTGGGGCTTAAACTCCGGCTGAGGCGTCCCCGGATATAGGGGCGTATTACGTCCGATCCTGTGGGAGAGTAGGACGGCCCGCACCGCTCCCATAGACCCGCCCTCCAGCTATAGGATCCTGATATGAATGTTACCTAGGGTGGGGGGAAAGGTATATTGAGGGTCCAGGCTCCTCGTGGTGGTGGATTGAGGGAGATAAGCCTGGGCTACTGGGTGGCGCAGGAGCAGTATCCGCCGGACAGGCTGCTAGACCTGGCCGTCCACGCCTTTGTGGTGGGGTTCGACACCATAGTTACGAGCGACCACTTCCACCCTTGGCGGGACAACGGCGGCCACGCGGCGCACCCATGGATCTGGCTCGCGGCAGTGGCTGAGAGGCTTAAGGACGCGGAGATCGGGACGGCCGTCACTACACCACTCTTCAGGTACCACCCGGCAATTGTTGCCCAGGCCTTCGCGACGCTGGACTACCTCTATCCCGGGCGGGTCTTCCTAACGGTCGGAGTGGGCCACGCGATGAACGAGGTCCCGCTGGGGTTCCAGTGGCCGGGATATAAGGAGAAGGTGGAGAGGCTTAGGGAGGCGATCGAGATAATCAAGCTCCTCTGGAATGGAGACTTCGTCGACTATGAGGGCAAGTACTACAGGCTTGTGAAGGCGAAGCTCTACACGAAGCCCAAGGGAAATATCAAGCTCTACGTCGCGACCGCCGACAGGAAGGTCGCCGAGATCGCGGGCATGTATACCGACGGCATACTCACGAACCCGCGCGGGCTGGAGAGCTACGGCGAGGTGGTGAGGGCCCTAGAGGAGGGCGCGAGGAAGGCGGGGCGCGACCCCTCGGGCCTCAGCAAGTGTATGGAGTTTAAGGTCTCATATGACCCGGACTACCAGCGTGCTCTGCAGGCGGCTTACTTCTGGGCGCCCACAGCGATACCGAGGGAGAAGAGGGAGAGGGTGGCTGATCCGAGGGAGCTTGAGGCCATGGTCGGCGAGGAGGAGCTTGAGAAGATCAAGAGGACTTGGCTGATAACAAGCGACTCGGACGACATATACAGGGCCCTCGGCGAGTTTCTGAAGCTCGGGTTCGACAGAGTCTTCATCCACAGCTCCTCCCCAGACGAGGAAAAGTTCCTCAACCTCCTCGGCCGAGAGATCCTACCCTGGGTCAGGGAATACTATCAGAGCCTAAGGATACCGATCCGTGTCTCCTCAGAGTGAGGGGCCGTGCCCATCACCTTTTACGGCCACCGCAGGTGCAGGACTTGCATGAGAGTCAAGGAGGCCTACGATGCCGCGGGGGTCGAGTACGTCTTCATCGACATATTGAGGGAGCAGCCTAGCGCCGAGCAGCTTAGAAGGCTGGTCGAGAGGTACGGGCCCGAGGGCGTGGTGAGGGGACGGAAAAGGGAGGCGTCCAAGGCCTACAGGGCTCGGGGCCTCGAGGGACTCCTCAAGCTCATCCGCTCCGATCCGCGGATATTGGTGAGGCCGATCGTCGTGAGGGACGGCGAGGTCTTTGCCGGCGAGGAGGCTAGGGCTCTCGCTGCCAAGAGGGGGTAAATGGGTGATGTGGGCTGGGAGAATGTGACGTAGGCGTCTTCGGCCTCGGCGTGATGGGGGAGGGCCTAGCACTGAACCTGGAGAGCAGGGGGATGAGGGTCGCGGTTTACAACAGGACGGCCGAGAAGGTCGTGAAGTTTCTAAGGGAGAGGGCGGCGGGCAGGGCGATAGAAGGCTACACGGACCTGCGGAGTTTCGTCTCCTCCCTCAAGAGGCCGAGGCTTATTCTGCTCCTCGTCAAGGCCGGGCCCCCTGTCGACGAGGCGCTGGAAGCTCTAGCCTCGGCTGGCCTGGAGAGGGGAGACATCGTGGCTGACTGCGGCAACTCCCACTACAGGGATTCAGACAGGAGGATGGTCGAGGCCGCATCTAGGGGATACCGATTCCTAGGCGTCGGCGTGAGCGGTGGCGTCGAGGGGGCACTGAGGGGGCCCTCGATGATGTTTGGTGGAGACTTCTCGGCCTACGTCGAGGCGGAGAGACTTCTGGGCAGGGCCGCCGCCGTCTACGAGTCCTCTCGCTGCACCGGCTACTTCGGGGATGGCGGTGGTGGCCACTTCGTCAAGATAGTCCACAACGGGATCGAGTACGCCATCCTCCAGGCCATCGCGGAGTCCTACGACTATCTTAGGAGAGGACTGGGCATGGGAGCCCAGGAGGCGGCTGGTGTCTTCGAGGAGTGGAGCCGCGGAGAGCTCAGGTCCTTCCTAGTCGAGGCGGCCGCTAAAGTCTTAAGACATATGGACCCCGAGTCCGGGAGACCTCTGGTCGAGATGATCGTGGACGAGGCCGAGCAGAAGGGGACCGGGGTCTGGGCCGTAGAGGCCTCCGCGGAGTTCGGCGCCCCTGCACCAACAATCTGCGAGGCCGTCCAGCACAGGCTTATCTCGACGAGGAGAGACTTGAGGAGCAGGCTATCGGCCTCCGGAAGGGCGGGTGGAGGGGTCGTCGGCGCATCGCTCTCGCCCGAGGATGTCGGGCCGGCGCTTCTCGCAACGGTAATCCTCTCCTATGCGCAGGGGGCCGGCCTCCTCGATAGTGGGGCGAGGCGCTACGGCTTCAGGGTCTCAGAGGCCTTCAGGGTCTGGAGGGCGGGCTGCATAATACGTTCTCGGATAGTTGAGGAGACCTTTGAGTCGCTCTTCCACGGTGGAGGCGAGGCGGCCGTCCAGATCCTCGCCGATAGGCAGGGCCAGCTCGAGGCCCTCCTCCCACGCCTAGCCGCCTTCGTAAGCGACGCGGCCAGGATCGGACTCCCCGCACCCGCAGCCTCGAGCGCCCTCTCCTACTACGTCGCCCTCAGATCCGAGAGGCTCCCCGCCAACCTCATCCAGGCCATCCGCGACTACTTCGGGGCCCACGGCTTCAAGCTGGAGGGCAGGGAGGGCGTCTTCCACTCAGACTGGGGCGCGCGGGCTGGGTGACCCTGATGGAGATCTGGCTCCGTTGGGGAGGGACAAGCGTCTCCTTCGAGGCGCCGGAGGAGCTGTTGATCAGAGAGCTGAAGCACGAGACCATACCTCAAAGCCACTACCAGGCGCTTCTAGGCGAGGCACTCTCAGGGCTCGGAGACCCCACTGTGGTGATCGACTACCACCCACCGGCCTCAGGACTCGGGCCGATTCTCGAGCTTCTCAGGGAGAAGACCGGCCGCGTATACGTCTCGCTGTGGCGCGTCCCACCCGCCATGAGGGGCGCGGAGCTGGAAGCCCTCATGGGGCTGGGGGTAGAAGCCGTCCCCCTAAGCGAGCTGGCCCAGGATACCCGCGAAGTCCTCCTGATCTGCCACCACACCACAAGGCCCCTGCTGTGGGGGTTCTCGGACCAGCCTGCAGATCTCTTCGTCCAGCTTGCGAGGATGGAGGGGCTTGACGCCCCCAAAGCCGCGAGGGTCAGCATCCTCGAAACCGGGTACGACTCCGAAGGCACCCCCACGGAGACCTCTCCGGCCAGGCCGTCCTACGCGCCCGACTCCGTCGTTGTCTCCGCAGGCGGCTCTCCCTACGACTCGACTCTATACACGGCGCTCCAGGCCCTGATCCTAGCGTCTAAGGCCTGTAGGGAGGGGGGGACGGTCCTGCTAGCGGCCGAGTGTGCGGAGGGTCTGGGGTCACCCCGCCTGGCCCTGGCCCTCTACGAGTCGATGGGCGGGTCGGCAGACGGCTCCGAGCCCTGGCCGGAGCTGGTCCTAGCCCGGAGGTTTAGGGAGGTGGTTGGCAGCCGCAGAGTATACCTAGCGACCAGCCTGCCGAGAAGCATCACCCAGAGCCTCCTAGGCGTGAAAAGCCTCGACACTCTCCAGGAGGGGTTCTCCCAGCTTCTGAGGATCCACAGCAGGGAGCACAGGTCCGCCCTAATCGCCGAGGGGCTCCACACCTACGCCCTCCTCCCCGAGACCCAGTAGCCGATTGACTATATTCGCAACAGGTTTAGTAGGGGGCTGGGTAGGACGACGAAGGTCACGACCGCCAGCGCCACGACACCTATCATGGCGACCCTCCTCATCTTTGAGAGGGGCGAGACCATGTCTAGGGGAGGGAAGTCGATCGGGTTCATCATGAAGAGGAGCAGCATGAGGGAGAAGTAGTAGTAGCCCGTTACGAAGAGCAGGAGCACCGTGGCGTAGGATAGGATCCTATAGGTCCTGAAGCTTGTCAGGCTTCTGAAGATCCGTCCACCGTCCAGCTGCCAGGCGGGCAGGAGGTTCAGGCTGGTCACTACCATCCCCAGCCAAGCCGCGAACCCCACAGCCGGAAAGACCGGGACCACGTCGCCCCCAGGGCTGAATAAAAGGCCCATCAGTTGGAAGACGAGTGGTGAGGGAAGCATCGTGACAGCTCCCTCCTCGGCCATCCTCATTATGACGCTCCGCTCGACCCACTGGGCCTGGCTGAAGGCGATCCAGATCACTACGAGGCCTGCGAGGAATCCGGCAACCGGGCCGCTCACGCCTAGGTCGAAGAGGTCGTCCCTATTCCTCACTGGCCCCCTCTGGAAGATTACGGCCCCGAAGGTGGGGATTAAGCCAGGTATCCCGGGAATGAAGTAGGGGAGGCTGGAGGCGATAGAGTCGTGGCGGGCGGAGATCTTGTGACCGAGCTCGTGTATCCCTATGATCGTCATGATGCCCACTGTGTAGAGCAGGGCTTCCACGAGCCCCCCACCGGCAAGCGCCCTACCGCCAAGGAGGCCCGACCTTATTGCTCCATCCAAAAAGATCGTTGTGAGCGTGGCCAGGAATAGGACTAGGGGCCAGGGGCTCCGCCGTGTCTGGGGCTGGCTGTAGGGAAAGACCCTCAGTTCCACCTGCCCGCCCACCTCTACGGCTGCGGGGACGAAGCCTATACGTGTAAGCTCATAGTAGACCTCCCTGAAACGCTCCTTAATGTCCCTTGTGAGCAACCTGAAGGTCAGGACCCCCTCGACGTAGGCAACCTCCTTCACGGGAAGCCTGGACCTGACGATTCCCCCAATTGTCTCCAGCCTTTCGCCGTAACTCTCTGGCCCAAGCATCGAAAACCACTTAGGCAATCTGTACGCACACGGCGCCGGTAAAAAACCCTTGTCCACCAAACGCGGGGGCTGTGAATAAAACCCTTATACGTGGCCGTACCCCACCTACTCTACAAGGTATATGCGAGATGGCTGGCTTCGGCTTTGAGGACCTTGTAGTGAACCTCGTCCTGCTCCTTGCCGGCCTGCTAGTAGGTATAGGGTTTGCAAAAATCCTGAAGGGTCTCCTACTAATTGTCCTCGCCCTCGCGATTCTCTTCCTACTGGGCTTCACGGTGGCTGGGATCGTGGCACCCCAGACAATCGCCTCGCTCTTCGGGCCTGCAAAGCAGCTCGCCCTCCAGTTCCTCACACTCCTCGCCAAGTATCCCGCACTCTCCATGGGACTCTTGATAGGTCTCGTTATAGGGGCTCTCAGGTAGGCTGCCCGGTCCTCCTGAGCGGCTGCCTTAGGCACCAGAGAGCGAACCTGAGGATCTCGCGGATGGAGAGCTTGCTTCTGCCGGACGCCCTCTCGTAGAAGTCTATTGGGACCTCGACAATCCTCGCGCCGAGCCTCTTGAAGTGGAGGAGTGTGTCGACCTGGAAGACGTAGCCGGATTCGAAGGTGGTGCGGCCCGAGAGCGCTGCTTCCAGGATTCTCCGGGAGATGGCCCTGTAGCCGCTTGTCGCGTCCCTGACGCGGAGGCCTGTTGCGAGTCTCGCGAGCAGGTTCGCACCCCTACTTATCAGGCGCCTCGACAGGGCCCCACCCCTCCAACCACCACCCACAACGTATCTCGAGCCCACCGCGACGTCGGAGCGGCCCTCAACCACCGGTTCCACTAGGCGCGGAAGCTGGCGTGGGTCGTGGCTTCCGTCCGCATCCATCTCGACGAAGACCTCGGCCTCCGGCATGTTCCTGAGCCCCCACCTAAAACCGTCAATATAGGCGGAGCCAAGCCCCATCTTGCCGGGTCTCGCTAGTAGGAAGACGACGCCCAGCCTCGCCGCTAGGTCTCCGACAATCTCGCGCGTCCCGTCGGTGCTTGCGTCGTCCACCACGAGGACCGCGAGGTCGAGCCCCGCGCCGCGGGCAGTCTCCACAAGATTTTCCAGCACGCCTCCGACTGACCCCGCCTCGTTATGCGTGGGGAGGACTACCAAGACTCTACCCATTCCCCAGAGATGGATTGCTCTTGCGACATTAACCCTTTCCCGTTTGGCACAAACATGTATATAGCCTGCGCAGGACAGTCAAACTGGACGAGGGTAGTGTAGCCGGGGATGCCGCGCCTCTTCGAGGTTGAGTTCAAGCCGCCCTTCCTCCTCGTCAAGTCAAGCAGGATAACCTCAACCTTCGACAGGCTAGGAAAGACGAGGCTGGCCGGCGCGCTCGGATGGGCCTCCCTTGGCCTTCTGCCCTTCATCGCGGGTGCAGGCCTGACGCTCCTGCTCCTCTCGCTTGTCGCGATAGTGAGTAGGCCGGAGGTCCAAGAGGCCCAGCGACAGGCGGGGCCTCAGAGCCTTCTCCTCATTCCAGGCCTCAACCCCTACCTCCCAATCCTCTACGGCTGGCTCGCCCTAGTCATAGCGCTTGTGGTCCATGAGGGCATGCATGGGGTCTTGGCGAGGAGGCTCGGATACACCGTAAAGTCGAGCGGCATCATACTCTTCCTAGTTCTACCGATAGGAGCCTTCGTCGAGACCGACGACAAGGAGATTAAGACAGGCCGCGTCAGGGACGTGTCTAGGATTCTGGCGGGAGGGCCGGCCTCGAACATCGCCATGGCGCTTATCTGCCTTGCCGTCCTAGCCACGATAAGCCTAGGCCTGCAGCCGGCCCCGATCATGGTCTTGGAGGATGTCTTCGAGGGCTCACCGGCGATGGAGGCTGGTCTGAAGCCGGGCGACCGTCTGCTATCGGTCAACGGTAAGCCCGCCGTAAGCCTCTCGGTCCTCTCCTCGAGCATATCTGAGGCCGGCTATGGTGGCTCCGTGGAGCTTGAGGTTGCTAGGGAGGGCGTGGGCGTCCTGAGGTTTAGGGTGGGCGTCGCCGAGCTTGGGCTCGGGAGGCCTATGATCGGCGTGAGTATTGGTAATGCCGAGGTCCAGGAGTGGGCGAACCAATACCTAGGCTCCTACAAGTCCAGCGTCACGAGAAACCCCCTGATCTTCCTCCTGCCACCCTCCCTCTATCCCGCACACCCCTTCTCCCAGCTCAGCATCTGCCAAGACGAGACCGCCGCCGAGCCGCGGTGCTGGCCCGTAGCGAGCATCTTCCAACACCCACTCCTAGGCTCAGCATACCCACCCATAGCCAACCTACTCTTCTGGGTCTGGTTCGTCAACTTCAACGTAGGCATCTTCAACGCCCTCCCAATCTACCCCCTCGACGGCGGCCAGATATTGAGGAGGGTGCTCTCGGCGTCCCTCGGTGCCAGGATCGGCGAGGCGGGGGTAAGGCTCGCCGTCACCATAATAAGCCTCGCACTGGTTGGCATAGTCCTCTCGCTATTCACAGTGCCCTACCTGGCCCCACTGATAGCAAGTTAGCGGGCCGGTGAGGATGATTAGCAGCGGCATCCAGAGCCTCTAGGGGATGAGTATGATAGTCGTGGTCTCCAAGCCGCCTACTAGGAGGGCGGGGCTTGAGGCCCTGACCATCATCGGCGGCGCGGAGTACGGCGCGATACTTCTGGACCTGCCGCGCACCCTCCAGCGGAGTGTTGAGAGACTTGTCAGCGAGGGAGAGCCTGGCTGGCTCGAGGATCAGCTCCACGCCGACCTGGCTCTCTCCGCCGCCGCTAAGGGCCACGAGACTCTACTCAAGCTGCTCCCCCGCTTCGCGGCAGGTAGGCCGGTCTACTGCTACGCCCCGGACCCCTCGGAGCGGGAAAGAAGGTTCCAAGAGGAGATGGCGAGGCTGATACTACGCGACAGCATCACGGGGAGGATCTCTCTGGAGGAGTGGAGAGAACTTATAGTGGAGGCGAGGAGGGCCTCAGACCTCGGCCTCGCCGAGCAAGCTCTCTATATTATCGGCATAACGAGGAGGTTTGAGGCGATTGTCTGCGTCTCAGACATCGTGAAGGCCCAGCCCCTCAAGCGGGAGCTACAGAAAGTGGCGGAGACGCGCATCATATACGCAGGCCTCCCCCACCAACACACACCCCTCCAATCACTAATTCTCTCGCGCCGAGAGCCAAGCGAGCACGAGATAGTGGAGGCCGTCAAGCAGCACATCAAGCTCATAAGGGACTACGTGATACCGCTAGGCCTCGAGCAGGGTATCGAGGAGTGGGCCGCAACGAGGCTGAGATGGCTGAGTCGCGGATCTGTCTACCATGGTCGAAGCCGCGATTGACCTGCTAGAGTACGGTGACGGATTTGGCGAGGTTCCTAGGCCTGTCTGGGTCAAGTCCCCTAGCTAGTGCCGTGTAGTATGCGAGAAGCTGGAGTGGGATGACGTAAGTTATGGGTGTCAGGAGCGGGTGCGTCCTGGGCAGCCCGATATAGAAGTCCGCGAGCTGTCTTAGCTCCTCGTCAGACCTATCCCCCAGAACCACGACGTAGGCCCCCCTAGACTTCATCTCCGATATACTGCTTAGGTTGAGCTTTCTCTGCTCGTCGGGCGGAACTATAAATATCGTCGGAACACCCCTCTCGATCACGCTTATTGGCCCATGCTTGCTCTCGCCAGCAGGATATGTCATGCATGGGATGTAGGAGAGCTCCATGAGCTTCAGCCGGCCCTCGAGAGCGGTACTCGTCGAGATCCCCCGCCCAAGGAAGAGGACGACCCTGCTGCCCGCAAGACGCTCGGCCAGTTGCTTGGCCTGGTGGCCCGCCTCAAGCAAAACTTCCTCGACAATCCGGGGAGTGGAGGCCATCACGCTTTTAAACTCATCCATCTCGTACTGAGCCATCTTACCTCTCAGCCTCGCGAGCCTGAGGGCTATCTGAGCCAAGACCGTGATCTGGGAGGTGAAGGTCTTGGTCGCTCCGACCCCTATCTCGGGGCCCGCGTTCTGCAGGACGTATGCGCGCGAAATCCTAGTCAGGGTCGAGCCGACCGTGTTCGTGACGCCGAGGATCGTACAGGCGCGCATCCTCGCGAACTCCAGAGCTTTCAGCACATCCGTCGTCTCGCCTGACTGGCTGACCGCGAGAATAACGCTATCAACCCCGATCGTGCTGCCATAGTTGGGTACGAACTCGGAGGCGACTACCGGAAAAGTGGGGAGACGGGCCAGGGCCGAGAATAGGTAGGAGCCTGCGACGCAAGCGTTGTATGAGGTGCCCGCCCCGACCAAGAAGACGAAGCGGCCACGGTCTAGTAGCTCGGCGACGAGATCAACGTACTCGATTTGTAGGCGGAGCGCGTTTCTAATGGTCTCAGGCTGCTCAAAGATCTCCTTAAGCATAAAGTGTGGATGGCCCTGCTTCTCAGCCATCTCGACCGTCATATCAACCATCTTCACAGCCCTCTCGGCGGTGGTTCCGTCCTCGATCCTCACGATCTTGTATCCGTTGGCGGTCAGAGCCACCATATCCCCGTCGCTGAGGAATATCATCTGTCTCGTCATCTCGAGAAGGGCAGTTATGTCGGACGCAACCATGTTGAACCCTCCGCCCACACCGACTATCAGGGGAGACTCCATCCGCGCCGCGAGGAGGAGGTTGGGATGCCGCGCAGATATGAGCGCCACTGCATAGGAGCCTTCTAAACGCAGGAGGGTCCTCCTGAAAGCCTCCTCGAGCCTCTCGCCCCTCTTCAAAAACTCCTCGACCAGATGCGCGATGACCTCGCTGTCTGTACGTGAGGTAAAGACATGGTTGAGCTCCTGCAGCTCCTTCTTCAGAGCAAGAAAATTCTCTATTATACCATTGTGAACTATTGCTATTGACCCCATACAGTCGGTGTGCGGATGAGCATTCAGCATTGTGGGTGCGCCGTGAGTTGCCCACCTAGTGTGCGCGACGCCCACTGTCCCCGGCAGTGAGTCGAGGCCTAGCCTCCCATTCACGTCGTCAACCTTTCCCACATCCTTCCTAACTTGGAGGCGGCCTTCGTGCACCGTCGCGATCCCAGCCGAGTCGTAACCCCTATACTCCAGCCTCTTAAGGGCCCTCACTAGCAGAGGAGCGCAGGCCTCACCGCCGACATACCCCACAATCCCGCACATGTTGTCAAGCGTATGGGCACGTTAGGAGATAACCTTGACTATTATTAACCCCTAGAATAGAGGCCGCCTCGGGACAGCCCATTTATTCCAATCTCTGGACCGCACCTCCTCTATCCCTGAGAATTTTTGGAGACGGAAAGGCTTTTATCAGCGGTCGGGTTCTGATGCCCAGTGCTGGCGGATTGGTCGAGGAGCTTATTTGGGTCCATGGCCCCCGCGGCCGACTTGCCACGACGCTCCACATCCCCCCGAGCACACCCGCGCCCGCCCTCGTGATGTGCCACGGCTTTACAGGGAACAGGGTTGAGGCCCACAGACTCTTCGTAAGGGCCGCCAGAGAGTTCTGCAGGCGTGGAATACTCGCGGCCAGGTTCGACTTCTACGGCTCGGGCGAGAGCGAGGGAGAGTTCCACGAGATGACTCTGAGCAGTGAGATCGAGGACCTCGGAGCAATACTAGATTACTTGCTGTGCAGGCCTGAGGTGGATCCGCGGAAGGTCGGAGCCCTGGGCCTGAGCATGGGCGGGGTTGTCGCGCTGGCGAGGGCCGCGGCAGACGGTAGGATTAGGTTCGTCGTCACGTGGAGCGCCCCCGCCTCCTTCCAAATGCTGGTTGAGACGGCCGAGAACCTGTTTAGAGAGGCAGTAGTCAGGGGCGAATACGTCGACCTCCCCAGCGGCTACAGAATCAGCAGAGAATTCATACAAGACATCGCTAGACACAGCGTCCTAGAATACGCTCCACGCATCTCCCCAAGGCCGCTACTCATACTCCACGGAGACAGAGACACGGTGGTCCCGCCAAGCCATGCCGAAGAACTCTACAAATCAGCGAAGGACCCCCGCGAGATGGCGATCATAAAGGGGGGAGACCACACATTCACCGGCTGGGACGTAGAGTGGGACGCGATAACAGTCACGGCGGACTGGTTGAGGAGAGTCACAGATGCCCTAAGAGAGGGCTAGAACGCATGAGGTCTGCCACACCTAGTGGGTAGCCAGTTAAGGAGAGGGCTTATGATACTGGTCTCTTGTTGGCTAGCTTGGATTATTTCTTGGACTTGATGGCCTTTGACTCTAGGTTTGACTAGGTTTGAGAGGTCTTCTAGGCCTTTGTCTTAAAGGAGGTTTGTAAGGCTAGCCTGAGTATGCTGAGAGCCTATCCCAGACACACCTAGGTGTCAGGATCCCTGAGTCAACACTGCATTACTGGGAGGTTAGGCATGGGGAGGTGTTAAAGATTCTTCTCAGGCTGCTGAGCCTCATGGACTACGACTACTCAGTGATAGACTCAACGAGGTTTACGGATTGGCTTAAGAGTCTGCATGAACTATTCATCGATGTTAGGGTGAGAAGCGGCGAGACGTTACTCCCAGTCCACGTCCAGCCTACGGGCTCCGAGGTGGAGTTCGTTGAAGGGATACCTGAGGTGGAGGGGCAATTCTTGGAGATGGAGCATTCAATGCGAAACCCATCCTAAACACCATAAGCATCTAAGGGATACATACCCATAGTGAAGAAGGGCTCGAGAAGCCCTAGGGTATGGAGCGAGGATTAAGGTTAGAGCATACGATGAAGCTTCATATCCCTATAGGAGTGTCGGTGAAGGATATTGGAAGCACTAATAGTAGGGTGCGGAGACAGACTGAAAAACGAGGAGGGAGGAGTCAAGGAGGACAAGAACACACCTAAGGATTATAATATGCTGCCTAAAAATCCTTGTGAGGTGGGCTTGCGAGTAGCTGGACACGCCCATTTGGCATTCTCAATAGTAATCATATTTATATAATAAAATGATGATATATTAATAGGAACTTTTGAGGATAATAGGTAGTTTAGGTGGGAGGGCTGCAAAAATAGTTTATAGCTTTGGAAACATGGGACAATCACTTATCTTTCATTCAATAGGAACGTACTTAATGTATTTCTACATAGATGTGGTCGGTCTCGACCCCACACTTATAGGAACCGGGTTCTTGTTATCATATGGGGTTTGGAATTCCATAAATGACCCAATCGCCGGCTATATTTCTGATCGTACACGAACAAGATGGGGGCGCAGGATACCATTCATACTTTATTGCACGCCACTCATGATGATGCTTTTCATTCTAGTCTGGTCCCCGCCCGTCGGAAAAACATTCGATGCCATTGCAATATTCTTGTACTTTGTCTTTGTTGTTGCAATCTTTGAGTTCTTCTACACTCTTGCTAGCGTAGGCTAGGACGCCTTTGATCCTGAGATGTTTCAAGATCTTAAGGAGCGGGCAGAGGTATCCGCCTATAGACAATACACTGCCATGATGGGGATAATTGTAGGCTTCGTTCTAACCCCGCCTCTTATCTCATATCTTAACGAGAGGTTTGGCAACCGCGCCGGATGGACAATGACGGGGGCGATTCTATCTAGCGTAGGAGGAGGTGCATTCCTCACTTCGCTGCTGGGGTGCAGAGAGAGGAAGGAGTATGCCATGGCTGGTGTACTTCCACTTACCCAAGCAATGAGAATAACCCTCACAAACAGATCCTTCATTACAGCTGCTCTGTGCCTCCTTATGACAAGCTGGATCTGGAGCTTTCTCTCGGCTCTAAGCCCGTTTCTTGTTACCTACATGCTTAGGGGTAGCATCGCTGATATTACCCTCATGTCGGCCCCTCTAATTTTGTCCACAGCGGCATGTTATCCGCTTTGGCGGAAAATCTGTATCCGTATGGGTACAAAACGTGCATACATAATCGCAACATCTTTATCTGTCTCTTTTCTCTTGCCACTTATTCTACTAGCGGATTCTATTCTGACGGCCGGCGTGATAATGGTCTTCTATGGATTCGCGAACTCAGGAGCGACTCTTGTGAGGGATATCACGATCGCCGATGTAATAGATGAAGATGAGCTTAGGACAGGTCTTAGGAGGGAAGGCGTATACCTAGGTTCTCGCACCTTCGTAGACAGATTTGCACTCGCCCTTACAGGAGCAAGTACAGCTCTCGTCTTCAACGTAACAGGTTTCGTCCCAAGCGCCAACCAACCAGCAAGCACAATCACGAATATGAGGGTCGCCTCAGCCTCAATTCTAGTTGTAGCTCTGATAGGATTCCTTACGTCCATCAAGTATTATCCTTTAGGAGCAACCCGCGTTGCTGAGATAAGGGAGATGTTAAAAGAGGCTCGCCAAGCAAGATGGGGTAGCCATACATAGCTTAACCGGAACAAATGAGAGATCCTCTGTCTCTAACGGTTGACGCCATCTAGACACGTGAAGAACCTTATCTTGGCAAAAGGGGATACAGCATGAATGAAGTAATAGAGTAGTAGTTTGTCTGAGTTGAGGACCCCGGGGTAAGCCTCCGAGCCGCCTGCAGCGGCGGGAAGATGGCAGCCCCAGCGGGGGGTTCAGGGAACAATCGTATCCTTTTTGGTAGTCAAGTCTAATGCTCTTAACGGCTAGCATAGCGTGGTGGCAGAACCTTTATATCCAATTCAGGAGGAGACTGTGCGAGAGGTTTTGACTTGAAAAAACTCCATTCCCGAGCGAGTATATTTTGACGACCGTCTTTGCCCCACTACTTGCGAGTCTTCTACTGATCCCGCCGGCACTCGGCCCACATGCCCAGCCCTCGTTGAGGGATAGGGCGAGGGGTGGTCTTCGAGATAGAAGGCGTCGTCTATGTTGATGAGGGGGAGAGTTGGTTAAGGTGCTGGGGAGTAGCGTCTAGGTTCCGGAAAAACACAAAAACCCGAGACTTGATCTTGACGGAGCCTACGTACTCTGCCTTCTCAAGCGGTGGAGACTCTATATCTTGGAGTGCCGCCTTCCCTCCGGTGAAGTGTGGGGAGAGGCTGTTCTCGGGGGCTGGCACAGGGTTATTTTCGGCGACTCGAGGAGCATGAGGGAGGTTAAGGACGGGAGTGTTCACCTGGTAGTCACGTCTCCGCCCTACCCCATGATTGAGCTCTGGGACAAGCAGTTCCGGGCACTAGATAAGCGTATAGACGCACTATGGGTCCAGATGGAGGATGAAAGGGACGAGTGGGAGAGAGCCTGCATAGCTTCCCGAATATATGATCTGATGCATGAGAACCTCGCGAAGACTTGGGGTGAGGTCTACAGGGTCCTCGTTGATGGTGGGATAGCCTGCATAAACGTCGGAGACGCATTAAGGAGCGTCGGCGGCATCTTCCAGCTCTTTCCAAACCACGCGAGGATTCTCGAGGAGTGTAGGCGGATAGGCCTCACGGCGCTCCCCTACATCCTCTGGAAGAAGCCTACGACCAAGCCTAAGTATAAGGGGAAGGGGGCCTTCCTGGGCTCCGGCTTCCTGCCGCCCAACGCCTACATCACGCTAGACTGCGAGTACATACTGATCTTCAGGAAGGGGCGTCCGAGGGAGTTCAGCCCCCGCGACCCACTCAGGTACGCGAGCAGATACAGCAAGGAGGAGAGAGACACCTGGTTCACACAGATATGGGAGATACGTGGGGCGAGGCAGGCGCTCACAGAGCTGGAGCGGAGGGCAGCGGCCTTCCCGGAGGAGATACCGAGACGCCTAATCCGCATGTTCTCGATAATCGGCGACACCGTCCTAGACCCGTTCCTAGGCACCGGCACCACCGTCAAGGTAGCGATGGAGCTGAAGAGAAACAGCATCGGCTACGAAATCGACGAGGCCTTCAGGCCCGTAGTCGAGTCGAAGATAAGACCAGTCCATCGCCGTCTCCAGGATAGCACGAAGGTAGAGCTCCTCAGGAGAGGCTTGTGAGCGACGAAGCATCGGCCAGAAGAGCCTATGCACGCCTAGGAGGCTTGCCCCGAATCTGGGCCGCGATATAGCCGCTATCAGCGCAACTTTTGTAATATGGCTACTCACGATATATTAGAGTTTTTGGAGATAGATGTTTACACGCTGCTGGAAAGTGGGAAAACTGTTATAAGCGTCAGGCCTCGCTGGATTCTTAACCGAATGGCACTAAGCGGTCCGATAGCCGTCATAGTGGTTGTTTTGGGGTCCTTTGCGTCGCTCTACCTGCTCAACTATGTCTTCCTTGCGATAGTTTCGTGGATGAAGAGTCCGAGGCTCAAGGGGGCTGCTGTGGTGGAGTGGCCCAACGTCTCCATCCACGTTCCCGTTTATAATGAGAGATACGTTGTTGGGAGACTGCTCGACGCGTTGGCGGAGCTCGAGTATCCTTCGGAGAAGCTCCAGGTGGTCGTGGTCGACGACTCTACTGACGACACGACAAGCATCGTCTCTGAAGCTATTAAGAGGAACTCTGGGACAGGTATAGAGTTTCTGCATATCCGGAGGGGTGGAAGGTGGGGGTTCAAGGCCGGAGCGCTTCAGGAGGCTCTGAAGATCAGTAGGGGAGAATTTATAGCGATCTTTGACTCCGACTTCGTCCCTCCCAAGAATTTTCTCAGAGGCGTCATTCCATACCTGATGTCTGACGAGAGGATAGCTGCTGTTCAGGTCAGGTGGGAGCACCTTAACCGGGAGAGCTCGTTCCTCACGCAGGGGCAGGCGCTGAGCCTTGACCTACACTTCGAGGTTGAGCAGAGGGCCAGGTCAGCGGCCTCATTCTTCCTCAACTTCAACGGCACGGCCGGAGTATGGCGTAGGCGTTGCATCGAGGAGGCTGGGGGATGGAGACCCTTCTTAGCCGAGGACCTAGAGTTGAGCCTCAGGGCCCAGCTCAGGGGCTGGAGGATCGTCTATATTCCTGAGCCCGCCTCCCCCGGCGAGTTGCCTCCCCAGATGGAGGCCGCGAAGAGACAGCAGTACAGGTGGGCCTATGGCGCGATAGAGGCTGCAAAAGCGCACCTCGCCTCAATACTGAGGTCAAGCCTAGGATGGGGTGTGAAGCTCCAGGCATTCTTACATCTAACTAGGCATGTGCCCCAACTCTTGTTCCTAGTGATTCTCTTGCTAACGCCTCTGGCAGTCCTGCTAGGAGTCCCCACGGGAAACGTCTTCCTCTCGGCCTCATGGGCCCTCATCTCCGCTGTTCTGGTCTCAGCAACCCTCGGCGTCAGAGGTCTGAAGGAGCTGCCCCAGTTTATTCTGTTCACCACCTCCATGACTCTCAACAACTCGTTGGCCGTCATAGAGGCCCTGCTGGGCTGTAAGATACCGTTCCACAGGACGCCGAAATTCGGCGAAGGTGAGTGGCGAGGGAAGCGGTATATCCTGCCACTAGATTTCCAGTCATACTTCGAGGTCGCACTGGGCGCGGCCCTCGTCGCCACAGCTTTTTTTGCCACGCTTAAAGCCCTCTACGGCTACGTCGTCTATACATCTATAGCGGGCGTCTCGCTTATGTATGCGGGACTACTTTCTATATACCACGCCCCTAGGAGTGAGTATTCCGGCTTGACGGCTAGGGCTAAGGTTCTGAGGATCTTGATACTGCTGATGTTGGCGCTGGCGATATTCGGCTCCGTCATAGGTTACTATCAGACCTATTACAGGCTTGATGTCGCGAGCTCATACCTCGTGAGGGGTGCATCGTCGAGCGACGCGGCCGAGATCGCGCGATACATAGAGGCGGCGCTGACATCCCTCCCACGTGAAGGGAACCCTGTCTGGATCCTGCCCACTCCGAGGACGGATTTCCGCCTAATAACTTCGGACCTTGAGGGGCTGAGAGATAGCGCGCTTAGACTCGCAGCCGAGGGAGCGAGCTCGCCCACCTATCAGCAGGGCATAGACCAGATAAAAGATAGCCTGAAGATCATCCGGGACCAGGTGATGGAGGCGGCGATCTTCTACTACATGAGCCCGTCCGCTCTTCTCAGCACGGCGCTATGGCTGGTGGGACTGGCCCTCCTCATCCGCACCTATTTGAGGGAGCGAAGCAGATCTGCTGAGCAGTGAGTGGCGGGTGCAGACGGACATATCGATGAGGGGGCTGTGGCTGATTTACATATCCTACTTGATGGGGTCGATCGTCCTTTTCGGCTGGTATGATAGGACTACTGTGAAGGCGTTGTTGAACCCGACGCGGGACAGGGTGGGAAACATGATATTCGTCGCGGACGGAGTGGCCGTTTACCCATTCACGGTTGCTGCGGCCCTAGTCGGCGTCCTGTTGTCCGTCTATTACGTGTGGAGAAGGCTGGGGGGAGTGGCCGGATTATTGCTTGGGGTATTGGTTGGGAGGGCCTCGGTCCTGTCACTCTTCGAGCTGTATGAATTCACGTTCGTCGGGTTTGGAGCCGTATTTCACGGATGGGAGGCCTGGGAGGAAAACTATGGGAAGGGTGTAGAGTGGACCTTACTGAAGATGAGCTATGTCTCCTCGGTGGCACCGCTCGTGTCGAGGCGAGGAGTCTTGAGGGCTCTCGCAACATTCTCCGCCGCCATCGCGCTCTTTCTACTCTGGGTGTTCACGGGCTACCATCTCCCAGAGAGTGGAGACGCCATCGGATACGCCCTCAACGCCGCCACCAGAATACTCTACGCCCTGACGCCCGCAATCGCTCTAAGAGGCTAGCGAGAGCAGGACCCGATAGCTAATCTCCTTCACACCCTCCTCCATCACTAGGTCGATCCCAGCCCAGTCTAGCCTGGGAGGCTGAACCTCCCTACCAATAAACGCCTCGACCTCGGGCGGTACCTCGAGACTCAGCTCCAACTTCAGGAGGCTTGAGCCAAGCGTGGGGCGCCTCTCGGGGCTCCTCATCCATGGCGGCAGAGCGACTCTACGCCCCCCTATCACCGCGTAGTCGAAGAATCTCCCCGACAACTCATTAGCCACTATCATCTTTCCACACCCCCTCTCCCTCCTGACTCTGATCCGGATCTCGTCAGCACGGCAAGTGAAGGTGGCCTGTGCTGTTTCGCGGGTATCGACCGCCACGTATCTAGTCCTGAGCAGAAGGCCCCTGAGCCTCATCAAGTGGTGGAAGAGTGGGGCGAGAGGCGATCCGGACTGGTAATGGGGAGCCAGCCGGTTTCTCACGAAGCGGTGGAGCTCTGTGATGTCTAAGGGGCCTAGGTACCTCCTCGAGACGCCGTTTAAGAGAAAGACCCGGGAGAAGCCCTCCTCGTGAAGAGAGTCTTTTGACGATAGGGGGAAGTACGTGACTCGCCCAGCCCTGAGAACGACGCCCCCCAGCCCCAAACCCTCGCCTGTGATATCCTCTCCAAGGAATCTAAGGCCAAGACCCCTCGCAACGCCGGCCAGCTCCATACCCATCCCCGCGGGATCCAGCAGGTACATCGAGACGGAGCCTCTACTCCCATCATGAATAGACGTCAACCGGCTCAACTCCTTGTAGAAAGGCAACTCTTATGAATATACATAAGGGTTCATACCGTCAATGCCTACGGACCTCCTCTTAGTCTTTCCATACTTTTTCGACGGGAGGTCGAGGCACTGGCAGTTCCCCCCTCTGGGGATTGGCTACATAGCCTCCTACGCTAGGGAGCGGGGGTACAAGGTCAAGATTCTTGACTGCACGTTCATTACTCAGGAGGAGGCTGAGAGACGCATCAGGTCTGAGAAAGCTCGCGTAGTAGGTATTTACTCGATGCTCTCCATGGTGAGCTCAGCCAAGAGACTCGCCTCTGTAGCTAGGGAGGTGAGCGAGCTCGTCATAGCGGGCGGCCCCATGCCCTCGGCTTACCCCAACATGTTTCTGGGACAGTTCGACGCGGTGGTGCAGGGAGAAGGCGAGATAACTGTGTCCGAGCTGCTAGACTCAATGGATGGGAGGAGCGATCCCCATTTTGACAAGGTGAGGGGGGCCTGGCTTGCCCCCCACCTCAACGGAGGTCGGATAGAGTTTACGGGCCAGAGACCGCTGGTCAGGGATTTGGATGACCTCCCGTTCCCCGCCCGCGACCTCTACGATAACGAGCTATACAAGTCCTACTATCAGCGGAATTATGGCTATACGATGACTTCGATGATCGCCAGTAGGGGCTGCCCATTCTCGTGCGATTTTTGCTGGAGGCCAGACTATGGCCGCATCTATCGGTATAGATCGCCCGCGAATATCGCTGAGGAGATGGAGGAGATCCGCTACAGGTGGGGGTACCGGAGAATATGGTTCGCCGACGAGCTCTTCATCGCAAGCAAGAAGCACGTCTTGAGACTCTGCGAGGAGATAGTTAGGCGTGGCATAGACGTTGGCTGGGAGTGCCTCTCCCGCGTGGACCTATTTGACGCGGAGGTGGCGCGAGCGATGAGGAGGGCTGGGTGCTACAAGGTGATCTTTGGGCTTGAGTCGGGGGATGACTGCGTCCTCAACAAGTTGATGAACAAGAGAATCACGGTTTCGCAATCTGTCTCTGCGGTAAAAGCCGCCAAGAGGGCCGGACTCCAAGTAGGCGCCTTCTTCATACTGGGTTATCCGGGAGAGTCGGATGAGACTATGCTCAAGACGATTAAGCTCGCGTCTAGCCTGCCATTAGACTACTTCAGCATGACGGTGCCATACCCACTCCCGGGCACAGGTCTATACGAGAAGGTAAAGGACCAGATGGAGGCCTTCGAGTGGGAAAAGCCCCTCCACGGATGGGACCACAGACTCCTCTTCAGACACGAATTCTCGATAAAGAAGCTGAGGTATGGGATTTGGAAGGCGCGGCTTCAGTGGAGGCTTAGGAGGAAGCTGGGCCCACTCTACTTCCTGACAAAACCTTTGGAGCTATACACGACCTTGAAATTCAGGCGCTTACGCTAGCTCTCCCCTCCGAGCCTTTGAAGATGTAGAGTGATGCGGCGATGAGTCCTAGATTTTGTGGAAACGCGAGGGGGTAGCCGGCCACCACGAGAAACGTCGACAGAAGAGACGCTGAAACTATTCCTACGACTCGTCTCCAGACTCCCAGTAGAATCAGTAGTGCGAGGACGCACTCCGTGAGGAAGATTAGGAATACAGATACCTCAATACCTACAGGTTTTGCCAGCAGGTACGCCAGCTCATTACCGGCTATGTAGGCTTTGAAGTGGGCTGGATTCCTCAGAGCATCTAAGCCCCACTCTACGAAGGGGTAGGCTACCCCGCTCCTCAGGAGGAGTGGTGGGAGGATCTGGGCAGCCCACCTGATTCGTGGGAGCTTTCCGAGGAGGCTCCGCGAGTTTAGGGCGAGGTAGAGTGATATGGAGCAAAGACCGACGGTCTGAGGCTCGGCGAGGGGGGCGAACGGCTTAACTCTTAGCACGTAGTAGGCTGTGACGGCGAAGAATGAGGCGGCGCCGGCCGGTGCTGTGCTTTTTATGAGCAAGAGCGAGCCAATAGCGGCGTGAAGCACGAGGGGGACGGCCGGGTTTGGCAGTCTCGGATGCAGCCCTATCTCCGGGTCTAGCAATGAGGCGACTCCCCATAGGTAGCTTACAGAGGCTAGCCCCGCCTCGAGGACCCGCATACCCCTATCACTCTGAAGAGCTCGGAGAAGTAGATGGAGTAGAAGAGGATAGATGCTCCGAATTTTGCTAAGAGCCTGGAAGACTCGATGCCTGCGGTAAACCTATAGATGTCTGGAACTATCTCCGGGTTAACTGGGTACAGGAGCTGTGGGATAGAGAGGTTGAGCGCAGCGAAAAGCAGGATCGAAGCCCAAAGCCTCATGCGTGGCGGGCTCCTGAGGTTGAGGTGCAGAAGCATTAGTGGGAGGATGAGGTTCTGCTCTGAGACGCTGGGTCTGAGGAGGATGAAGACCGTGCTGCCGAGCAAAGAACACTGCATTAAGCCGCTCGTCGAGCTGGGCCTCCTCAAAGACACGGCTAGGGCCGAGAGTCCGAGGGCGGCGAGCCAAAAGAACCCTATGAGTGGGCCGAGGGGAGATCGCCTCCCCCAGTCCCACCCGTAGAGGTAATCTATGAGGTTGGTGGGGCTGATTCCCCCAACGTCGCTCAGCCAGTTGCTAAGGCCCTGCGGAGTGGTCGGTGCCTCCCAGCCGAGGAGGAGGAAGGGAGCGGCGAAGATGGCGGTTGACAGGAGGAGAAGCTCGGACACGTATTCGGCCCCCCTCCTCGCCCCCAAGTATGAAGCAATCGCCGGGACTAGTCCCAGTCCTAGGGGCTTAATGTTCAGCGAGACGGCTAGCAAGAGTGCTGACAGGTGTCTCCTCTCCACTAGGAGCAGCGCCGCGACCGCTGCCAGCGAGGCCAGGAGGTCGGGCTTCCCCCAGGCCACGGAGGTCAGCAGGACATAGGGGTTGAGGAGGTAGAAGGAGGCGCCACCGACACCAAGCCTCGACGCCAACGCATATGTGGTGAGACATGAGACTAGTATCGGTATCTTGGATACGGCGTTAAATGTGAAGAGGTCGCCACCCGATGCGGTGTAGGACAGCGAGAGGTAGAGTGGCCAGAGAGGGGTTTCTCCGATGCCCTGTATCTCGGGCGGATACGATGGGTTTGGGAGATGGCCCCCTATGTATGGGCTGAGTCCGTGGACTGTGTTTCGAGCCGCCACGTATCCTACCAGTAGGTCGTATCCGTGTCCGAGGAGAATACCCAAACTCGCTTGGAGCGTGAGTGAGAGTGGGATGAGGCTTCTCGCGCCCCATCGGCCCACCAGAGGTGGTCCCCTCCGCTACGCGCCTAGACTCGCCTAGACCTCAAGGCCGCCGCAATAATCAATACCTGAGCGAGTATTAAGACGTCGTAGCTTATCAAGAGTGGCGGACAGTAGAGGGGACAGCTTAAGCCACCATCACCTGATATCGGTGTGATGCCGAAGAGGTAGAGGGCGAACTCGGCTGGGGAGATCCCTATGGCGGGGCCGGTTAGTGGATTCAGAGCCAGCATGGCGAGGTATATCGACGCCCAGTATAGGGTCGCCCTGACCGCCCAGGCGCGGCGCGACAGTGTCGAGCCGAGCAGAACAACCTGGATCAGGGTGAAAACTATCAGGGCGTAGGCGTGCCCATTCTTAGGATTGTCGAGCCATAGCAGCCCGTCAAAAACAAGTATGATCGCTCCAAAAACTATCGAGATTATTAGGGGGATGACGAGGGCGTAGCTGGTGCCTTTAGTGGTCATGGTGCCCCCTGGATCCTAAGCTATAAAAGGGTTGCTCAGCTACCGCTTCAAGCATCCCTTAACCCTTCCCCACCATGCAGGCCGCCCGAGTATTCCGTACAGCCTATGAAGAACATGTGTTGGGCCCTCGATTGACAGCAGGTCGGTGGCCTTCCAGGGATTCCTGACGATCAGGCGGCCTTCCTTCACGAGGAAATGGTGATCGGGGGTTAGGGACGTGATACCCGAGGAGGAGAGGGTCACAACTTATTCGAGGTCGTCAGGGTTCTCCGTGAGAGGATTGCGAGCTACGTCACGGAGGGCATCGAGGGGGCGAGGGCGCTGAGGGAGGCAGTCAGGCTAGTAGGCGAACCTGTTGAGGTGGAGGGCAAGTACTGGAGGGGCAGCGTCGGGGCCGCCGATGGCGGCAGCGCCATACTGCCCTTCGCCGACAGGGACGTGGGCTTCATATCGGCTATAACCATGTTGACAACAGCAGGAGCTATCATAGGAGGTTCAGGGGAGGGCTCATTACGCAAAAGGAAGGCGTAGGTGATGGGGAGTTCTCGGACAGGCTCGACCTCGAGAGATAGGAGATGATGCTCGCCCTCGCGGCCGATTCCGTCAACGATGCATCGCCGCTCATAGTGGACGGCCCCTTGATACTGCGGCCGAAGTATTCCGGGGGACAAACTCTCCAGCTCAAATGGCTGGTCTCGGGGGCAGAGAGGATATAGGCATAGCCCTCGTGGATTTCGTGAAGAGGTTCTTGACGCGACGACATGGATGGGTGAGGACAAGTTCTTCGAGTTCCTGAGACACATGGTTGCGACGTCAGACCCGGTGAAGTCCGTCCCAGGATGTAAAGGACCCGCTTAGACTCAAGCTCTTCAACCTCAATGGAAGGTGAGCTAGGCTAATAGATGTTGAGCATATAATTATGGGTGGCTTACGTGTTATGAAAACGTTTTGATGTCTACCTTCCATATATTATGAAGTCCACGACTATATTGTTTACTGCATGATACAGGAGGCAGGACCAAGTGCTCCTTGTTATCAGGAAGAGGGCTGATATTATCGAGGCCCAGACTATCATGTAGATGAATAGCGCAAGCCCGAATCTCAGGTGTATTGCCGCGAATGAGAGGACGCTTACGGCTACGGAGGCCGTGGTGCTTTTGATCAGTTTGGGCAGCCTTGTTAGAACGTAGCCCCTGAAGAATGCCTCCTCGAAGAAAGCTGCGCCCAGAGCCCAGACCGCAACGGGAAGCGCGTTAAACCCCTGAACGCTATAACCCCACCTACTCCACGAAATACCCAGATAACCCAAAACGTAGTTAACTGGTAACCAAAGGGTGAAGGCGACAAGCCACAAAGATACCGCCAGGATTATCTCCCTCAAACCCAGCCTTCCAACGTATATCGATCTAAACCCTCCACCCTCTTTCTTTGCTATATGTAGCAGTATGATGAAGCCCACAAGCTGTGAGAAAGTGTAGATGAGTGCCCCCCAAGGACTATGCGGGTCAGGGCTAACCACAGCGTAAAGTAGAACAGCTAGACCGTAGTAGCCGGGAATGGCTACGAAAAGCCCCAAAACCGATAGGTACGACCTTTGTAAACTCATACGCATAATAGCGCGGAAAACAGAACTTAAAACTTACATAGGGTGTAAAAGGAACGTTTCGGTCTGATTCTGACTGACATTTAAAGATTGCAGGAGGTCATAGGGGTGCTGTCAAGTTGGTATTACCTCCTCTCCTCCTGTCCTGATGATATTATGCATTGCTGCAATATGCAGTTACTAACTCTTCTAGGCTTCTCAACATCTTCGAGTTCACGTTGTTGTATAACCTATTCATTTCCCTTAAGCTGAGGCCTGCTATGAAGAGAACGACGGAATAGATCTTCTCGAGAGGAGGGTACCTGTGGGATCGAAAGAGATCGGCGAAAGAGTCCAGTACGGCATCGATGACGTGCATCATGGCCAGAGGTCTCCCCAAAAAGGCTCAAGCAAAACTTGTCAATACCCTCCTTCGTGCCGACACATGTCATGCTGCGCAATTCCACTAAAAGGTGTACGAATAGACGATGCGGGATATGCTGCGGAATAAGGCGCTCAGGTTTAAATAAGCGCCGAGCTTTATGTTTTTGGAAGCGGGGTAGGGTAGCCAGGATATCCCGCCGGGCTCATAACCCGGAGATCGGTGGTTCAAATCCACCCCCCGCTAGATAGTATATAAGGATTTCGGCGAAAATTTATATATCAAAATTATGTTAACTTCAGACTTCTATCAATCTCGAGTTGCTCTTTACTGCTTTAGGGTTGACGGCTTCAAGGGCCTCTGCTAGCCTGACCAGCCTCTGGTTGGAGAGTATCCTCGAAAGTTCCTCAAGCTCGGCCTTTCCCCCTTACCATGTACCCTCACCTCTTCCGGGGCTGGCCTTAGCCGTTTACCGGGTTTATCTCCAGCGCGAGCTCCGGTCCCCTCGACCCGCGCCCAGGAAGCTTGACAATAAAGACTATGACTATAGGTATATTCGTCATGGTCCTCTTCCAGTCCTCCCCGCCCCTCATGAATTCCCTGAGCTTCTGCTCCAGGCTGGCGTCCTGAGGAGGGGCGGTCTGAGGCTTCTGTTGTCCCTGTTGGCTAAAATCCCGCTTCTGCTGAGTGTAATACCATGCTCTAACCGTGCTCATAACGCCAAACTGGCTGGGCTTGGTATTAAAGCTGGTGGCCCTCCTGTGCTTCACGGTTGTCCTGTCATGGGTCGTTCTCGCACACTTGTCGGTGTTAAGACCTCTCCGCAAATTTTGAAGTAGTCAAACTCCCAGCCGAACCTCTCACATATCCTGTATTCCTACTCCTCGATCGTATTCACGGTCTCTTAACTCCTTCGTCCTCTTTCAATGGTCTCCTTGACGAAGCCTGTGATCCTCTCCCGGAGCGCCCTCACAATGCCCAATAGATGGTGACCACCTCCTCAACGTGATAAAACAGTAGATGTCCCTTAGCGAGCTACCTCAAAGTGCGGCAATAAGAATTAATAAGCATCTCAACTGCTTTTCCAGTTAGGTGCGATGATATCGTTGCTGGACGATAAAGTCCGGTCGAAGATTCGTGAATTATTGTCGCGTTTTGAGGAGTGGTTGAAATCGGAAGAAGCTAGAGTCGCCATAAAGGATAGGAGCGTGAAGCTTAGGGAGTTTCAAACTCTTTTAAGCGAGGAGAATGTCGAGGGTTTGACCGAGCCAGACTTCAGGAAAATTATTGCCTCATTGTGGGCATTTGTTGGATGGACAAACAAAGACTAAGTAGCGGACAGGGTTTTGACGTATAAGGACATCAAGGAATTAAGGTCCGAGTTGAAGGAGTTGCTTTATGGAAAGGCCCCATTCCCGCAGCGTTATGACCATTTTAGCAGAAGTGTCAGAGGGCTTGGGCCCTCAGGATTGACCGAGATACTAGCATTTTTTAACCCTCAGGAATATGGTATATGGAACGAAAAAAGCAGAAAGGCTCTAGAAATCCTGGGTTTAAGCAACGAACTACCGACTAGGAAATACAAGATAACTGGTCAGGAGTACGAGAAAGTCAACAAGGCACTAAAAATGATATATCATGAGATTAAACCGGTCTTCGAGAAGGTCGGGATCACTGAGCAGAGCACGGACCTGATGTTGGTGGAACTCTTTCTATACTACGTGTATCAACAGGGCTCCCTAGAAACAATTCCAGAAGAGGGGAAGGAGGATTATGATTTTGATCACGATGAAATTATTGAAAAGCTCGTCGCACTCGGGAACGGGCTAGGATTTGAAGCCGAGGAAGAGAAGCTGGTAGCCAAAGGAGCGAGGGTTGACGTCGTCTGGCGCGCTAAGATAGCGAACCTCGGCGTAGTGAGCTATGTCTTCGAGGTGCATAGGGAAGGAAGCATCGACTCGCTAATACTCAACTTGCAGAGAGCCAGAAATGATCCTACCGTCCAGAAGCTCATAGTGGTAGCGAATAAGACCAATCTTAAGAAGATACAGGAAGAGGTGAGCTCTCTAAGCGAAGATTTCCGGAAGTCGCTGACATATTGGGAGGTGAAAGATGTTAGGAGAGCGCATAACCTGCTAAATGAGTTGAACGCCATAATAGGCAATTTAGAACTTGTGAAATTGTCTTAATATAACATTTTATGAAGTCTTTCATGGTTCACCGTATCGTAAATGTTTACGACTTTAAAGCATGATTTGCACGGAGGACATGGTCTTATTGGTTGGATTGATCTCAATTCTCCTTCTATAATCGTCACCTTCGCGCCAAATTTGCCCGCCTTCCTGTAGAGCCACTTTGCCCTCCTCCCAAGTTTCCTTCCCCTCTCCAACACTTCTAGCGCGACCAGGTGATCCAGCGCCGGCCTCACGTACTTGAAGTCCTTAGGAGCCCATCCCCTCCTCAGAAGCCCCTTCGCCACGTCGCTGGCGCTCCTCCACTCGTCGAAGAAGCCACCCGAGGCCAACCTGATTATCCTTCCGTAGAGCTCGTCCTCGCAGATCTTGACGTACTCGTATTTTCTCTCGTAGACTATTCTCTGGACTGAGCACTCTATCTTGACCTCTGGTACCTTGGAGAGGATTGAGCGGACCAGCTGCTCTAGGGCCTCCACTCGCTGCTTGAGCTCCTCGACCTCTTTCTCAATGCCCATCCAGCACAGCTACCCAAATCGCAATAGATAAGCTCAGATGATCTCCACTACGTCGTTAATCAGTATCGTGGTCTTCCCGTTCAGCTTCGTTACAGTCGCCCTCGCTCTGAACCTCCTACCCTTCTTTATCAGCTCCTTGGGACCGTTGTAGGTAGAGGGCTCAAGCCTCGCCCTGAACCTGTCGTTGACGAGCACTACAGCGAACCCCGGGTAAACCTTCTCTACCTCTATCGTCACTATCCTTCGCTGCGGCTTCGTCGCAACGGGCCTTGACCTCAAAGCGGCGGTTGTGACGTACCTATACGCTTTACGATAGGAAGTCCGACGGTTACCTTGCTGACCTCCTCCCCGCCCTGAAGGGCGAGGGTTCCCTCAGGGCGGATCACAGGTTTGCGGTTTACCGCCTTCATCTTCATCACCTCACAGCTGGTGGGAATTGCCACCCAGCTCCGTTCGTCCAGCGGTAGACCGCGGGCTGGGCCTTCAGCCCATTACCCCTATCCCTCACCAGGGGTTGCCCTCTTCTCCTGGATCCCTGGGACTCGGGGATATGTAGGATGTTTGCTGCACCGTTTTGGTCCGCATTTATGACCTTCCCTATGTGGGGACACTTGGACAAACCACGTTCAATACGCCCACCTTCATGGGCTTCCCCACATAGAGAACAGGTCTTAGAAGTATACGACTCATCCACCTTAATCACTTTCATTCTCAGTTCTTCGCCAATCTCCTCAAAACGTTTTATAATATAGCCATAATTCCAGAAGTTCACAGTGAGTTTATTGCCTTTGTTCTTAGAGATCTCTTTAGGATATCCTACGACCACCTCGCCCACTCTTTTTTCCTTCATTTCCTCCATTATCTTCCTCACCATGCTGTTTAGTGCGTGTTTCAAGAACCTCCTCCTCTTATCGTGAAGCAGCTTGAGATGTCTGCTCCTCCTCTGTTTATGCCTAGCCAAAGTTCTCTGAACAACAGCAATTCGCTTGCCATAATATTCGTATTGAGATAAGACAGGCCCACCCTTAAAGACGTACCAGCTTCCGTCCTCGACGTAGACGGTTGCCAGATTTATAATCCTTAAATCCACAGAAGCCCTCAGCTTACCCTCTACTTTTGCACGGTTTTCAACTTCCACCGGAATATGGGCATACCAACTTCTCCTAGCCTCGTCATAAATTATCTCGAGACGGCCCTGCTTCCCGCGCCACTTCAGCTTCCCTTTGAACTTCAGAGTCAGCCCGAAGTCCTTTAGATAGATCGTCCTGTTCTCCTCATCTACCCTGTACCTATCATTCCTGACGATTACCATTAGCTTATAGTTCCCACGCTCGTCCTTCCAGTAGCCTGGAGGTTTAGGTTTAAACCACTTAGGCAACTTCCCTTCCTTTTTATCTTTATCTTTAATTAAAGAGAAGAAGCTCCTCCAGTCCTCAGCGTTCTTCCTGGCTACTTGTTGAGCATTGACCTTTAATACGTGCTTATACTTCTCGTAAACCTTCTTTTCGCTTGTGGCAAAATCTACCCTTTCTCCATTCTTATACTGTTGTATTCTTAACCAGTTTATCTCGTTCCAGCACTTCGCAGTAACAATTCCTAGTTCCTTTAACCTCCCATGAGCATCCTTATCTAGTATTAGTATAACTACGTTAGTTCTTATCAACCTCTTTCACCCATTGTCCTCCAATTATTGTTGATCTGTATTCCACAACACTTTAGACTATTCAAAAAAATTCAAAAATTTAAAAATTTTACTCCGCCCTAGAAGAGGCGAGACTTGTCGTTCTTTTGTCAACCGGCTTTTTGAGGAGTCCCCAGAGCGTCTTCGACTCGACCTCGATGAAATACTTTGTCGTGCCTTTTCTGATTTTAAGCTTCGGTGGCGACCTGTTCAACACTACGGCTATACATCTGGCGACCTCCTCAACGAACTCCCAGTCTACAGCCTCAAATCGTATTATCGTATGCCTGTAACCCTTGCGGAAGCGCCTCTTTATCTTAGGATATCCGTCGCCTAGGACCGCACCGATAATGTAAGCGAGCGTTTCGGAAGGCTCCAACAGCTCCATGGAAGGTATCAGTCGGCCGTTGTGCGGGTTATGTATCCCGCGTATCCAGTAGCTTATGTGAGACTTGGATAGTCTGACTCCGTATTTTCGCCAGACCTCCCCGGCAATCTCTTTATATGTCAGCCCGCTTCTCCGAAGGGCAACGACATCATTGTACAGCTTGATCCGAGGCTCCCGCGGCAGGTATCTACCCACTCACTACACCCCCTCATTCTGTGTCTTTATCTCATATGGCCTTGCAACTATGTGGAGCCTCTCCACAATCCCACTCCCAACTTCTTCCTCCCCATGTTTTCACACATTCGGAGAGGAACATCAACCGGCCCCGCATATAAGGAGTAGTGGCCCCAATAATCGGGCCATCCCTAAACCTGTACTCACTAAGAGCTGGACACACTATTCATAAGGATCACTCCAAACCCAGTCTTGAGGAGAATGATAGAGAGTGGAGGGAGAGAACAAGAGGATAAAGCTCAAGATATTTTACAGAAGCACTATTGGGCGATACAATATGAGAGGGGCTTGGAGATGGATGGGAGCATCCTATACCCCATAGAAAGCGCTAAGGAACTGTTGCCACGTTATATAAAGACTTCTAAGAGACTAATACTACCGAGAGAAAGCCCGTGGGAAGTCCAATAGAGTCCCCAGAAAAGGTAATACAAGACCCTAGCGCCGCTGGGGGGCTCTCCCTGGGAGGATCCGATCCCGCAGCTATTGTCGCTTGAGATCGAGAATCCTCTTCCCGTTAAGGCTCAGCCTATGACTGATGTCTCCCTCAATTCGGTCCTTGGTCACCGTGTACAGTGTGTGCCCTATATAGATGCTATTTGAGAGCTTTGGCGGCGCGGTAGTCGTTTTAGTATGAGCAGTTTGTGTTGTTCTCGTAGGACGGCGAGGTTTAGGAGTGTTGCTGAAAAGTAGAACCAGAAGACCGTGGGTGCGTCGGCTGTGTTCCATGGGCAGTTGCAGAAGCTGAATGTGAGGAGGAGGTTTGCGGCTATCAGGGCCCCAACGCAACCGGCGAGGCGTGGAAAGACCCCTAGAATCATCATGAAGCCTATTGCTGTCTCGGCAGCCGTCACGACAACCGCCAGGATAAGCCAGTCGCCGGCTAGGCTCCTCAGGAGTTCTCCGTAGAGGGGGATGTAGTTGTTTGCGGCGGCGGTTGTGTAGAGGTCTCTGACCCAGCCGACGTCGAACCATCTCTGGCTTGCGAAGTAGAGCCAGAAAAAGCCCGTGGAGAGCCTCACCGCGAGGGCCCAGAGCTCGGTCAGACGCGGCATGCAACAGCACCCGGGAGCCGCTATCTAAATCTGTTTCCTCGAGTTCAGGGCTTGATCGTCTGGAGTAGTTCCTCGACTTCTTCCAGTGTGTGGTTTTCGATGTTGCCGGCTTTTTTCTTGATTGCTTCTTTGACTTCGTCTGTGATCGTTTGGGGCTGCTGTTTTGATGAGGAAGGCGCCGACTGCTCTTCCTAGGGCTGTGACGGGTGCTACATCGCCGTAGCCGATCGTCGTGATTGTGGCGAGGGCCAACCAGTAAGCGTCTCCCAAATCCCTTATCCTTGAGTCTGCGTTGTCGGACTCGAGCACGTATGCGCTGAAGGTCCCCACGGCGATCACGTCCTCCTACAGGCGAGGGGTGAGGGGCATATACCGGCTGCTGCGTTTTTACGCGAGATGCGTTCTATGAGCTCCCGAGAAAGGCCTTAGTTGACCTCCCTCTCTCGGGATCACCGTAGTAGTTGTAGGCGCCGTAGTAGTTGTAGTAGTGTTTCAACTCCCTCTCTCGGGATCACGAGAACCACGATGTCGAAGATGTCGTCCAACTCGTTCCGTCTTTCAACTCCCTCTCTCGGGATCACTTAGCGTGGATTGTGAGAAGGGGTTTCACGGTAGTTGCAGGCTTTCAACTCCCTCTCTCGGGATCACTGAGCGTGGCGGGGGTTGGGCGCCACCTCAAGAAGCACATGCCGCTTTCAACTCCCTCTCTCGGGATCACTAGCCAGCCGCCTGACCTCGCGGTAGTTCCACAGTGAGACCCTTTCAACTCCCTCTCTCGGGATCACGAGGAGATGAGAAACGATGGAGGAGGAGAAGGGGAGATGAGCTTTCAACTCCCTCTCTCGGGATCACTTCTGAGACCGATAGCACTTAGGCAGGCAATTATTATTGACCTTTCAACTCCCTCTCTCGGGATCACAATAGAGCTTCAGGGCATTGATGATGCGAGCGACGAGATAACTTTCAACTCCCTCTCTCGGGATCACTAAGACCACATGATGTGCTATATAAAGTTACGCATGACGTACTTTCAACTCCCTCTCTCGGGATCACCTGAGGGCCTTGATAACCATCTCCATTATCGCCACGATAATCTATTTTCTTTCAACTCCCTCTCTCGGGATCACAGCGAGCGCTGGAGAGACTGGTTGCGAGGCTGAAAAGGGACTTTCAACTCCCTCTCTCGGGATCACTTACCGGCGCGCAGAAGTTTAAAAAACGAAATCAAAGATACTTTCAACTCCCTCTCTCGGGATCACAGCACTATACCGGTTGATGAGGAAAAGAGGCGTTTCATTTCTTTCAACTCCCTCTCTCGGGATCACGTGAAAGGGAGGAATCAGTCTCTTTCGCAATGGCCAATATTTCTTTCAACTCCCTCTCTCGGGATCACATGAGCGGTGAGGTGAGTGAGTGATTAAGAATAAGGTTACCTTTCAACTCCCTCTCTCGGGATCACCTTCGGTGAGAAGGGCTCGACGCGCACCACTAGGCTGGTCTTTCAACTCCCTCTCTCGGGATCACTGGCCAGAAGTATCGCTACAGAATTGCGAAGCTCATTGACTCCTTTCAACTCCCTCTCTCGGGATCACCTTCACTCTCGCTTAGGTCAATATCCATGTTAGCGATTCTTTCAACTCCCTCTCTCGGGATCACCCGCCCCAGCGCAATACGTTTTCCGCGACTACTACTTGACTTTCAACTCCCTCTCTCGGGATCACGTATATTTGAATGGTCTGGTTGTCGGTAACGCTATGTTCTTTCAACTCCCTCTCTCGGGATCACCGCTATACAATGCCCTTAATGTAACGCTGAACTCTAACTTTCAACTCCCTCTCTCGGGATCACCTCAGGGTGGATGGGAAGGTCATAAACGCGGCCCACCATGTCTTTCAACTCCCTCTCTCGGGATCACAGGATGGGGGGCCGCGAGCTGAACCCCCTCGTGAACGCCATCTTTCAACTCCCTCTCTCGGGATCACATTGGCATGAAATCTCCACCACATAGTCCCCAGCATCATATCTTTCAACTCCCTCTCTCGGGATCACGATACATGTCGCAAAAATCGGGAATGAATACCTATGTATTGACTTTCAACTCCCTCTCTCGGGATCACATTTCTTCAGGGTTCTCCGTGATCCCGAAAAATCTAAACTTTCAACTCCCTCTCTCGGGATCACTAGTTAGTTGGGATGCTGCCTGGCCAATCTCCCCCCCTAGCTCTTTCAACTCCCTCTCTCGGGATCACTTTCGCAGCTCTGCATTCACCATTAGCCCTGACCACTGGCTTTCAACTCCCTCTCTCGGGATCACTGGCAGCCTTCTGGGCTAAACAAACTCTTGAGGAAAATCACTTTCAACTCCCTCTCTCGGGATCACCACATACACACACGCACACGCACGAGGATTGGGGTTTTCTGCTTTCAACTCCCTCTCTCGGGATCACTAGCGCGAGACATTGAAGCAAAGTTAGAGGTCCTGCGCGCGCTGCTTTCAACTCCCTCTCTCGGGATCACATTCACCATCCAGCCACGTAGCCCTGCCCCTGATATATGCTATCCGCTTTCAACTCCCTCTCTCGGGATCACTGAACCCAATTCCGGGATTTTCTGACTCTCCTCGGCTTCCTGCCGCGACTCCCTTTCGCACGACTGTATTTTTGACCCTCTATTTAAAGTTATAACCGCTACAGATTATAAAGGATTTAAAAAGAAGTTCTCGGTGTACTTATGCCATCAGGTGCAACAACCGAATTAGGCGCCTTTCCTCCGCCAAAGCCTATGAATCTAATGAGGTGAAAATCATCAGCCTTCGAGGACACCATCTCCGACCGGCTTCCGGGCGGACGACCGCGGAATAATATCCAAGGGGAGACGTTGTAATGGGGGGACGGGAATTGGACGTTGCGGCTCTTATGGAGGTCAAGGAGAGGATGATGGAGGATTTCATGCTGATCAGGGAGAGGGATGGGAAGGTGGAGCTGACGGCGCTAGGCAAGCTCATCTACAGAGTCACCATCTCGTGACCGTGACGGAAAGGAATGCACGCTCGCCAAACTCCCAACGCAGCCGCACACCAAACCCGCAAGCCTTTCCACCGAAGCTGATGGTCATCAGCGGGTCGTTGACATGCTAGGGTTCTCCGGGTTGCAGATTCTGAGGTAGGGGCAACTCGGATCGCACCTCTCCGGCAATCCCGGATCGAACCCCTCGCTGATCACCCTCAGCAGCATGTCCCTCCTCTCTACAAGCTCCAACCTCAATTCGTCGTCAATAACGACGAAGTGCTCGTAGTCCTTGACGTCCCTGCCCGAAAACTCGAGGTAAAGGATCACCGCATGGTTCACCGAAACGCGGAACTGCGACTCGAAGCAGAGAGCGTAGCCTGCGAGGGCGACCTCAAATTCCCTGGTGGGCTTTCTGGTCTTGAACTCGACGAGTAGGTTGGGTGGAACCAACGCATCTATCCTAACAGCCCTGTTGAAGCCGAGGTTTCTGCCGTCGACCGGGAACTCGCAGATCCAGGGGACGACCCTGTGGACTATGCCGTCCCAGCTCAGATACCTCGACGCCGAGAGGGCCTTGTCTAGCGCGGCGGAGTATGTCAGCGCGGCCCTGTGCCAGATCGTCCCGAAGACCTCAGGATATGCTGAGAATTCTCCTGATTTGATCAGCTGGTCTCCGATCTTGATGAGCTCTTCGTGAAACTCTTTTCCCGTTCTAGGCCTGCCCCTGAACAGCACTTCCTTCGCCGACGACGTGGCGGTCGTGATGCAGCGGTGGACGAAGGACCCGAACATCAGCTCGTGCCCCGGCCTCTCTCCAATCCTCCTGTGGTGCCTGAGGTATGCGAGCCTACCAGTTCCGCAGGCGAAGGTGAGGTCGGAGACGTTGATCCTGGCCCTGTAGGGGACCAGCAAAGGAGGTTCCTTCCACCTCCACCCCCTCAGCTCCTCACTCACCTCAACCGGCGTATCCTGAAAGGTCTGGAGGATCCGCAGGACGTCGTCCATGGTGTAGAAGACCATACTCCGTCCCGCCTCATCGAGAATGGACGATGTCGTATAAGATTTGGGTTATGGCAGTCGATGGGCCCTCGACTCTGATCTGTCCTCTTGTTGAGAGGCGAATTGGGTTGTCGCTTATCCTGACAAGAGCTCACTGTATATCTGACCGCGTTCGGTGAGGGAAACCACCACTTCCCTTCGCTTACCCTGGGAGAGCTTCACCATCCCAGCCCTTTCAAGCCTCCTGAGCCTCCTCCATACTGTCGGTTTGGAGATCTCGAGTTCCTCCGACAGCAAACCGAGCGTCCTAACCCCACGAGCCAACGATTCTATGATTTGTCTATCGACCTCGTCGATCTCGGGGAAGCTCAGATCGTCGGTGCTGAAGGCGGCGAGAGCTTTCCCGTCTTCCGACTCGACTTCAATAGTCATCGGTACCCTCGAGATCAGAGCTGCGCAGAGGGCCTCCACAACGAGAAGCCTCATGCCTCCGCTCAAATTGAGGATTATCGGCCTCTCGGCCCACGACCTGAAAGCCCTAGCGAGGGTCAGGACCGATCCGTGGAAGTCCCCTATTGGAACCTTCATCAGCTCCACTCCCTCCTCGTTGACGTACCGTTTCACGAAGTCGTTCAGCACCGAGAGGCCCCTTTCGACCCGCTCGTCTTGACCTTCCTCTGGCAACAGAACCACGACCCTTGTCCTCTCCGAGGGAGGGTGCCTCATCAGCGCCCTTATGGCGAACTTTTCGTCGAAACCGAACGTTACCGCGATTATCACACTGAGTTTTCAATCCTGTGAAATTTAACCCTGAATGTTGTGACGCTACGAAAAGCAAGCGATTCCTGTGCAAAAATCCTTATCATTCGCCTCATTTACCTTTCCTTGCAATGAGCTCGACCCAAGCTCAACAGGAGAGAACGGAGTCGACTAGGGAATACACAAAGGAATACAGGGATGTAGCAGTTCTGCTTGCAGCGGCTTCTGCGCTGACTAGGTCTCCGTCCCTCATCGACAGGCTGACTTACGCGCTGAGCCCTGAGCCTGCCCTGAAGGCCGTCGCAGATGCGCTCAGAATCCTCCAGAGCGACCAAAACTCCCAGAACCCAGCGATAACTCAAGGCAAGAACGAACGGGGGTATCCTATTGTTAGAGTCAGGGTGGAGGACAGGAACGCACCACTCGTGATCTGGGGACGCCTTCCCAGCAGCGAGTCGGTGCGAAGCTTCGTCGAGGACGTGAGCCGTGACGTCAACATCGCGAGGAAAATCGGGACCTATGCCTCAAGCCTGCTGGTCGAGGCTCAGCTGAGGTTGGAGCGTGAGGAGGGTGAGTGAGATGTTCCTGAGCGCGTCCTTCAGGATCCTCGTCAACGTAGAATCGCTCAACTCGGTCGAGAGCGTCGGCAACGTATCACGGCACAGGTCTGTCCCCATCGTTATCCCCTACGACAACGGATACACGGTCAGGTACGTGCCAGCCATCTCCGGCGAGAGCATAGCCCACGGTTTCCAGTCGCTACTGGTTGACGTAGCGCTCCGAGAGAATCTGCCGGTCGGCGAGTTCTCGAAAAGGAAGGAGTTCCTAAAGTTCTCCGAGGACGCCTATCTCACAGACGAGGGAATCAAGCCGCCAAAGGATTACGACGACATTAGGAGGTTCGAGGTGGACGTGCTGCTGAAGGACATAGTCGCCGATGTCGGAGGCTTCCTTTACGCCGGAAACATACCGGTTAAGAGGACCTCGAGGTTCCAAGTGGGTTACATGCTGCCGGCCCTCGAGGACGTAACTAACGCGGCGGCGCTTGAGGCTCAGTTCCACGTGAGGTTCCTGCAGTCGAAGCCTCCTAAGTCGACGGAGCAGGAAGGCGCTAGGCTTGGCCAGATTCCCTACAACATCGAGGCCGCATCGGCGCTCTACACCTTCACGTTCAACCTCGACCTGGCCGGAATAGGCGTTCCCGTGAACACCGGGAAAGAGGACAAAAAGAAAGAGGAAGAGCTGGCAAAGCAGAAGGTTGCGAGGCAAAAGGCTGCACTAAAGGCGCTCGGACTCTTCGTGAGTCAGATATCTTTCGGTGCGAAGCATTCGAGGTACTTGCCCAACGCAGAGCTGAGGTCCTGCACCTTCGCGTTCTCCGGTATCCCGTTCACCGTTTCTGCCGGCAACTACAGAAGCTACATCCAGCAGACCTTCCGAAGGGCCGAGAAGCTATCGCGTCTTCTCGGGATCAAAACGCAAGTGTGGGCTGTGGTGAGGGAGGAGAAGGTCCAGGCGCCCGCGGGGGTTAAGGCAGTCTCGTCGCCGGAGGAGATCGTGGAGGAGCTGATCAACTCAATTGATCGGTAGAGGCCAGCGAGGCATGTTCGGCGTTCTAATGAGGATGAGGCTCGCGTGGGGCTTCTCGGTCAAGGTCCCGAAGGAGGCTAAGGCCCAGTCGGCCTACTCGATTCCCCCTCCGACAACCCTGATCGGTGCCGTCTGCAGGTACCTCGCCATCTCTCAGGGATTGGGTGAGGCCGTAGTTTACGAGCAGAAAAGGAAGAAGATGATGGCCTCAGCCGTCTCGCGATTCGTGCCGATGTTCAGGTCCGCCTCGGCTTTCTACGAACACGTCTCGGAAGGTACCCGGTCCCTTGGAAAGTACTGGGAGGATCCCCTGCGGTTCCAAGTATTGCAGTTCCAGAAGAAGGTCAGGCGAGGTGAGCCCAAATACCGGTTCAACTTGGTCCCAGCAGGCAAGGTCTTCTTCCCCGGAGGAATTGTTGTGGCAGGCCTTTTGGGATCAAAGGATGAGGCGATGAAGGTGCTTGGAGACAGATGGGCAGACACGCTGAGGAACGCCTGCTACGCCGTCACCTGTCTCGGTTCGAAGGAGGGGGTAGTCGAGGTCGAGGAGGTGGAGATCATACGGTCCATGAACACAAAACGCGGCGAGTTCGAGACTAGGTTCTACCAGCGCAGGGACCTCGTAAAGGAGGTCGTTCCGCGTTCAGCGTCCTTCGGTCTATCTGGCACCTACGTCGAGCGGTTCTGGGAGATAGGGTACGAGTGGGGCGAGCATCAGGAACAGGTGGAGTACGTTGTGCCGGGAACGAGGGATCCCGTCACCAGTTGCAGGATGAGGGTGCGTCCCGTCGACAACGCAGTGGTCTGTGAGGTGGGGGACGATGGGATCCTTGTCCCTTCCTGACCTCTACGAAAAGGTCTCACAGATATTCGATCCGCCCACCCCTAGACCGCTGCTGACGAGGGCTCTCGAGAAACTCGACGAGAATCTCGAGCGGAAGAACGGGAAGGTCCTCGTATTCCTCGAGGCACCCACTGGCTATGGCAAGAGCACACTCTCACTAGTCATCTACGCGGCGATCAAGCTGGGACGTTTCGACCTCGGGCAAAGGGTGATTCACGTCCTTCCCCTCCGTTCTATAGGCACAGATCTGAGGCAGAAATCGATCGAGCGGATCGGCAGGTTGAGGTCTAATGACGGAGGTGAGTTTGCCAAGTTGGACGAGAGCGACGTCGGGCTGCAGCAGATGCACTCGCCCGGTAGCCCCATGCTCTGCAAACGCTTCGTCATCACCACGCTCGACACCTTCGTGACGTCATTCTACAAGATGCCGGCATCGGAGTACCGCACGCTCTTCATCAGAGGCACGGCACATTACGAGGTGCCGAGGGCTTGCATTTACACATCCGTAGTCGTCTTCGACGAGTTTCACCTTTACCTGAGCTCAAAAGCACTTGAGGAGGGAGCGAGCAAATCCCTGACAGCTACAGTGGCATGCATTCGGTCGCTGCTGGAGGCCGGCGTACCTGTGCTGGTAATGACGGCCACAATGCCCGAGGTTGTGAAGAAGACAGTCCTGAATAAGTTGGAGATTGCGGGCTTGGAAGACTCGGTAGTCGAGGTCGTGCCCTCAGGCGGTGACGTGCAGCCAGTCAAGCGTCACATCAGTGTCGAAGCCGTTGTCGATGATGACCCCATCAGCGTGCTGCACCAATTAGGAAATCGGAGAAGGGTGCTCGTGGTGTTCAACACAGTTCGGGAGGCCGTCGAGACCTATGTGAGGCTGAAACAAATGGGGCATTCACCTGTTCTGCTGCACTCGAGAATAGTCGAACGTGAGCGTCGGAAGAGGCTGGGAAAGATGCTGGAGAAGAACGGCGGCGTCATATTCGTAACGACGCAGGTAGTCGAGGCAGGTGTCGATGTCAGCTTCGACGTCCTAGTAACGGAGGCTGCTCCTCCCGACTCTCTCCTCCAGAGAGCCGGAAGGGTGGCGAGATATGGTGGAGAGGGCGAGGTGTTGGTTCTGCCGCTCACCGTGGGAGGGAGCAGCGTATACGGTGAACTGTTGCCGAGTCGCTCCTTCGAGTATGTTTCGAAAAGCAAGAAGCTCGACGCTGGCATCCTCAAGATCGTCGACGAAGCTTACAGCGGGAGGAACCTGATAGACCATGTCTACTACGATCTGCTATCGGACATTGACAATTACCCATCGTGTTCCCACGAGTTCGCGAAGAAGGTGTGGGAGGCTTATTGCGGCTTCGTGCGTGACGGTGAGCAGATACCGGTCATCCCCATAAAGTACTTGAACGGCAACCCGGACCTCCAGGACCACGCCTTCATCATCGATGAGGAGCATTTCAGAGGCCTGCTGAAGGAGAAAGGCGAAATCAAGTACTTGACGGAATCGCTTGAACTGGGTGTAATAAAGAGAGATCAGCTGGGCCGAAAGGGCCGAGAGGAATGCATAGGCAAGGAATTCCTCCAGAGGGGCATAGTGGCGGTGATTCTCGAAGATTACGATGAGGAGGTGGGATACGTGGGATGAGGCCGTGCGCGTTCACCGGTCAAACACTTGGAGCCCACTTGAGGTATACCGCACGCATCGCCCAGGAGATGCTCTGTAATGGATACGCGTATACGGTTGCGAGGCGGCTCAGGTCGATGGGGCTGACAGCGAATCCTGACGGGGTTGAGGAGTTGATACTGCTGGCGGCGCTATTCCACGACACGGGTAAGGCGACAACCTATTACCAGAAACAGTTCGACGGTGACTGCGCCTGCAGGTCCACTAATGGGCCCTCATTCAAGTATCACGAGGTCCTCTCGGCCGTCCACTTCCAAAGGTACCTTGAGAAGTCCGGCCGAAAATACGATTGTGAACTCTCCACCTTAGCTGTTCTGGCCGTGATGAACCATATGCACGCGATTAGAGATTACAGCGATCTTGTGGAGGCCCCTGCACTCCAGCGACCGCAACTTCCACAGGGCCTGCTGAAGGTCCTCAAAGAGTCGCAAATCAGACCGGAAGACGTAGAGGCCTTAGCAACGCATCTGAAGGAGTTCGATGTCTTGGACCAGGGCGCCTTTCGCGAGGCCCTAGTCAGGGACATTACCGGCGACGATGTACGTGACCTGTTAGGGATAGTGTCGGATTTAGAACACAACAAGCCATTCGCGAGGCTTTACGTGGCCTTGCTTCTTCCGGTTATTGTGGGCGACAACATAGATGCGCGCAATCAACGTAGGTCTGACGAAGAACACAGAGGGAGGAGGCTCTTCGCCGTGGAGTTGGAGAGGTTGGTTGGGGGCGTGAGGTGTGACTAGCATCAGGTTGCCTTTGCCGCCTAGGTTCGCGACCGATTGCCTGATGGGGCTCCTCTTCCACCTCGACAGGGCTTACACCTTGACCGTCTACGGGTCAGAGGTGGAGATCAGCGGCCCCAGACCGAAGCTGGCATTGGAAGAGGTGCTAGGAAAAAAAGCTGCGCAGGTGCTGGATGACAGGGCCGAAAAAGGCGTTAGGGTGGACCTGAGGCTCAGCGGCAACGACAAGAAATATCGCGATGAGATCTGGCGCGCCATCTCTTTGCCTCAAGACGCCACACCCCTTGAGATGATCAAAACTCTGGCGTCTGACCCGCTGAAGGATTATGGGAAGGTCAGGCTACCTTCGGTCCTGAAACCCGAGTACTACGAGTACAACAGAGTTCCAGGATATGCAGGAAGCGAGAGCGCACGGCTTGCGAGGGACGAATACCCGATAAATGTCGTCGCTATGTCCCTTGCCGGCTACCTCCTGTCCAGGGTCGGAGCTGCCAGACTGGAGAGGAACCAGTGGGTCTCGGTGGTCGTAACGCCGGTGATAACCGCCAGCGGCCTGGCAATCGATCCGAACTACCGCTTCAGCGTTTACGTCGACCCTGTGGGCCGACTCGCCAAAGATTTGTTGCAGGGGAAGGGGTGGCTGGACGGCCTCTTCCCGGAGACAGCCTTGGCGCTGCTGTTGGCCTGCACTATGGGCGGTGTCCAGTTTAAGCTCTACGCGGTCAAGGAGGCAGGCGGGCAGGAGCCAGCCACGATCTTCTCCGCGATGCAGATGGATTTGAGGCCTCTCTACGAGAGGATGAGGGAACTGCAACTGACCGATGAGCGGAACAGGCAAAAGATAATTGGGATCGCCAAATCGAGCCTCGACGTCAACGCGCAGGGCTTGGAGAAGACGCTCGCAACAAGGTTCGCCCTGCTCCTCTACGAAGTCCTCTCCCGGGCCAGGCCGCCGGAGGAGTTCGTGAGCGTCGTCAACAGGGAGTACCTCTCCATTAAGCTGTTCAGGGGCGGTGCTAGGTCGGAGGATAACAAGAGGGCCCATAAGATTCAGCAACTCGTCGAGTCCGCAGTTAGAGTCAGCAAGAAAATCTGGTCCTCGTTGATGCAAGCTGAGGCGATATGATTACCGCCTTCACTGTGAGGGCGGTTTCCCCTGTGCCGATCCGCTTCGACGTCTACACCGGCTATTCTGTCAGGGGCATCTTCTTCAACCTGCTAGGGCGTGCGAACAGCGAATTAGCGTCAGCCATACACACTGCCAACACCCTCAGCCCCTACAGCACCTCGGTCCTCGAGACCGCAAGGCAGGGCATGCTCTTCCAAGGCACGGTGACCGCTGGTGAGACTTTCAAGTTCAGGGTCGGCTGCCTCGACGACAAGGTGGCCGACGCGATAGGGAGGGCGATGACATCGATGTGGCCTCCCATCTTTCCTGTCAGGAACTCGGAGGCGATGATTATGGAGGTCTCGGTTTCGTTCTGGACCCCATCGCAGAAGGTCGAAGTCGAAGAGGGGATGAAGGTAGAGGTGAGGTTCCTGACGCCGACCAATTTCAGGAGCACCCAGCACAACCCCGGCATACTCCGGAGGATCCTGCCTAGCAGATTCAGGAGGAGCGTCAGGCCCGTTTACAGGTACGTGATTCTGCCAGATCCCTACTACTTGTTCCGGGGTTTGGCGAGGTTGTATAGGAGGTTCGGCGACCCCAGAATAAGGTATAGCTCCTATTGCGAGTGGTTGCTGGAGGGCGGGATAGCTCTGGAGACCTTCAGCGACCTTAAAGTCCACAAGGTCTTCGACGCGAAGGGAAGATGGGCTAGGGGCTTCACAGGTAAGGTGGTCTACGCGATGCCGGGCGACACGTTCGACAGGAAGTACGCCGAGCTGACCATGAGGCTCCTCAAGTTCGCGAGGTTCAGCAACGTAGGCGGCAACCGGACCGCGGGCTTCGGCGTGATCGACTACAGAGTGATGCTCCGTGGGGACGACGAAGGAGCTGGTCATCGATAAGCCGGGCACCTACCTTGGTGTACGTAAGGGCCTCTTTGTCGTGAGGGGCGCCGATGGGTCGAGGTCCGAGTTCTCGCCCCCCGAGCTCTCCCACATCGCCGTAAGATGCAGAGGTGTCGGGATATCGGTTGACGCGCTGAGATTGGCATGTAGGTTCGGAATCGAGATCACCGTCTACGATAAGGGTAGGCCGCTGACCAAGGTCGTCCACGCGATGAGGGGAGGCGGGGTTGTGACGAGGCAGGCCCAGATAGAGGCCACGAGAAACGAGAAGGGTCTCTCCATAGCGAGGGCCATGGTCGCGGCTAAGCTCCACAACCAGAGGGCTGTCCTGCTCCTGAGGGCGAAGATCTTGAGGGCTAAGGGCTCGAGGTTGGGAAACGAGTTGCAGGGCTTAGCCGACAGCATCTCGAAGACTATCGAGTCCTTGCGGCAGGCCGATACCCTCGACTCGGTGAGGGCCTACGAAGCGATAGGCGCCAACAATTACTGGAAGGGGGTCGCGCTGATGCTGCCTGCCGAGCTTTCCTTCCCCGGAAGGAGGGCGTGGTCTCCTCAGGACCCCTTCAACAAGGCCCTCAACTTGGGTTACGGTGTCTTAAGGTCGAGGGTCTGGTCGGCGGTCATGACTGCAAACCTAGATCCGTACGTTGGCTTCCTTCACCTACCGAGGGGCCGGCACATGTGTCTGGTCAGCGACCTGATGGAGGAGTTCAGACCTTGCGTCGTCGACAGGCCCCTGATCGCGCTGGCAATTGAAGACCCCAGGGCCCTTTTGGAAGAGGCGAGAATTGAGAGAGCTGTTGTGACGGCGGTCACTCAGACCCTTGCCAAGGACGAAGGTCTGCTTGAGAGGGAGATACTCAACCAGACCCGGAAGCTGGCTTCTTTCCTCCGAGACGAAATAGACGCGTACGAAGGCTTCAAGATGAGGTGGTGAGCTACGTCGACCGAGCCGCTGCACGTCCTCGTGATATACGATATCTCTGACAACAAACGGAGGTTTGAGATGGCCGCTGCGTTGAAGAGGTTGGGGCTGACTAGAATCCAGAGGAGCGCGTTCATAGGGCCATATTCCTCGTCGATCGTCAGTGACATCAAGAGCGTTGCGAGGAAGATCATAGACCCACAGACCGACAACGTCCAGATCTATCCCCTGACACCTGCTTCATACCGTCTGCGCGTTGTGATAGGGCACGAGTTCTCTGAAACGCAGGAGATGGATTGGGGGTACGTCGTCTGAATGGAGGAGGAACTGCTCCCGGTTTCCCTGATCAGACAGTACTTCTTCTGCCCCCAGATTCCGTACATCAACTTGGTACTCCACGTTGTCGAGCCCGAGACGGAGAGCATGATCTCGGGCAGGATGTCCCACGAGAAGTTCAGGGCCCAGCACCTGCCCCGCGACATGAAGTCACGGCGCATCGAGACCGGAGTCCCCCTCAGCAGCCCCAAGCTCGGTTTATGCGGAATCCTGGACGCTCTGGTCGAGACGGTTTTCGGCGAGCTGGTGCCGTGCGAGATGAAGAACTCGTCCATAGGAAGCGGCAACCCACCCCTGAAGGACAGGGCCCAGCTCACAGCCTACGCTATGCTCGTCGAGGAGCAGTACCAGAAGTTAGTGAAGAGGGGCGTCCTTTTCTACACGGAGGACGGCCGGAAGGTCGTCACGTGCATCGACGAATCAATGAGGAGGCTCGTCGTCAAGGCGATCCGCGAGATAAGAGGGATCATCGAGGCGGAGAGGCCGCCGGAAAGGAGGGACTTGTCCGCGTGCGCTTCGTGCTGGTACAACAGGGTATGCCATTCGTCTTCTCCACCTCCCTCGACTGCCTATCGCGTCCGTTGAACCGTAAGGGTCACGCGCGCTTTCCAGACTCATCCTCTTGGGTCGCGTACTCTCTTACGAGCATGGCTTTTGAGACTGGGCCTACTCTGAAGAGGCTGAAAGAATCGGAAGGGCTGATTTGGCAGCGGCAATCGGACTCGGCTGACCCAAGAGAGGGAGTTGAAAGTTTTCATTCGTTCACTCGTTGACAAGATCGAGCTATACCATTCTGAGAGAGGGTCATAAAAAGCAATCTAGTCCCGACAAAAACATACCGATGGATCTTTCAATAAGACTTCCAGTAATATGCGTGGTGCGCATGCTTCAACCTACCCCAAATTTTCGAGCGAGAGCTCGAAGAATTCATTGTAAGAAACCCGGATGCTATTGAGGAGGGATTCGAAATTTTGAGTAGGCATTGGCCAACAGATAGTGGACCACTAGACATCCTTGGGGCTGACGCTGAAGGTAACATTGTTGTTATCGAACTGAAAGCTAAGGAGGATGATGCACAAATAATCTAGGGCTTGAGATATTATGATTATGTATTCTCTAACATTTCTGCTATAGCCAGTTATTTTTCACGGTAAGATCTTGCCTTACCAGATCAGGACCATAGGCTTGTACTAATTGCGCCCTCCTTTTCCCAAACTTTGAGGAGGATAGCTAATTACATTGGTGTTGAGCTTGAACTGAAGGAATATAAGTCCTTCAAGCTAACTTCGGGTGAAATTGGTATAGTATTTAATACTGTAGAAATCGAAGAGAGCAAAAGGCCAAGCCTGTATACCTCAAGAGAGGATAAGCTAAACAACATAAAGGATGATAAGATAAGAAGCCTTGCGATGAATTTCCTTAAAGACCTGGAGGATTTCGGGTTTGAGGCGAGGAATGTCCACGATGAATAGATAAGCCTCTGGTTTGGAGGAAAAAGGATTGCACATTTGGGATGTAAGAGAGAGTTTTTCGTGATTGAGACCGTAACAGATGAGTGATGGAAAAGATTCAGAATACAGTCAGAATCGGATTATGAGAAGATGCTCAATATGTTAAAGGATAAAGTGAAGGATAAAATAAGCTAATGCGAAATGCATTCAATTATGGGCCAGTGGTAATTCCCTAGTTTCAGTTGGATGATATCTCGTGCTATTGTAATGGGTATTACCTTTTCTTACATTCACCTGAACGATGTTGTGATTCAGCACTTTTGAAGGGTGTACCTAGATGAAATCTGATGGAGATATGAGAGCCGAATAAACTAGGCGATAATCCTGGATCATCCTCGCGGCAAGAATTGGCAGAAACATGATGAGGGAGCGGAGGAAATAGCCAACTCCACTTTTCTTTCTTCATGGTCACAAGTTGTGGATATGGGCTGGTGGGATTTGAGCCCACGACCTCCGCCGTCCTAAAAATTTCTTTGCTATAAGCTGAAGGCGCTTAGGTCGTAGAAAAGTACCCGAGGGAGCCATCCTCCTAGGAAGCTGTCATCCTATGACGACCATGACCGCCGAGGCGGCCAGCAGATAGCCTAGATGTGTCTTCTTACCCTTAGACTGAGGGCATGCGGAGGGCCCTCTAGCCACGCGCCGAGAGCATCACAACCCTCAAGAGTCTGAGGAGCCTCAACCCCCCAGGCCTTGAAGAAGATCGCGTTGAGTAGGCCTACGACATCGTATCTGTTTCTGATGAGGTATTTTTCTGCCGCCGCGTCTGGTTCTGTTGGCGAGGTCTGTCGCGAGGGCCGCTACCACGGATGCGTCGAAGACGTAGGGGGATGTGAGCTGCGTCTCCTTCAGCGGATAAAAGTATTCGACGAGGATGACGGCTATCGACAACACTGTGAGGGATGAGAGGATATATTCGGAGGCCTGTGGCATGGGTAGGCTCTTTACAGGGCGGTCGAAAAGGGTTCATCGCTCCCTATTCCCGTGTGTTTTGCTGTTGAGGGGTTGGGTGGTTGTTTTCGCCGCGGCGGCTTTTCTGGTAGGGGTCGTTTTGATGTTGCTTACGTTCCAATGGTCTCCTGGGGGTCTGGGGGTGTTGAGCTCGTCGTCAGCCCGACCCATTGCAAACACTGCCTGAAAACATAAGGTTGGTGAAAATGTTATGAGCAGCGTGTCTACGTGTTTGTTGGTTTGGGTAGGGTTGAGGAGTTTGAGGTGTTGATGCGGCGTTCCGAGTGTTTCTATGTTACGGCTTTGCTTCAGGCCGAGAGGGGTATGTATGATTTGGCGGTCTTTAGTCTTGAGCAGTCGCTCCAGCTCTTCCTCAAAGCCGCCCTCCTGAGGGAGGGGGTTGAGTTCCAACGCACACATGGTGTAAGAAGGCTGCTCTCCATTCTGGCGGAGCTAACTGGCAGCGACGAAATTAAACAGCTCCAGACATCCTGCAGCCTAGAACTCGGCATCCTCGAGGACGCATACATCGTATCAAGGTATTTCCCGCGCAGCTACACCGGCGAGGAGTTTGAGAGGCTGCGGGCGGCGGTTGAGCGGGTGAGGTCTGTTGTCGGAGGAGTTTTGGCTTCGTGAGGCCCGTAGGCGTAGGGAGGTTTTCGAGAACCTCGACACCTATCTGCGCAAGCTTGCGGCCATCGTTAAGCGCCTCGACCCCTCCTCCGAGGTGTATCTCTTCGGAAGTGTTGCGGAGGGCAGGTATCTCTACTCAAGCGACATAGATGTGCTGGTTGTCAGCGATGTCCTCAAGCCCGGCGAGACGCTTGCAGCCCTTTGGGCAGAGGGCTTCGGAGACCCCTTCGAAATACACGTCGTCGATGCAGCAAACGCAGAAACATACAAACGCAGAGCCCGTCTAAAGAAAATCCAGTAAATCAGCTCGCTTCCGACAACAGCAGGCTATGGTATGTGAATTAGAGCCTCACACTCACTAACTGATTCTTTAAACCGGTTCCATAGCTACCACGCAGCCTCTAAACAAGATGTTGTATTTTGTGCTTAAGTAAAGTCTCGTAGAACTTTACTGCGTCTTTCTAGGGCAGCTAGTCTGACTTCTAGTTCCTCGGTGCGCCAACGGGCTTCGCGGTTGATGGTCCCTATACCTCTGGACTCCTCAAGGTGGGGGAGGGTATTAAGGGATTTAGGTATTCCGCGCGCAGGTAGTCTAGCCTTGAGGAGGGGTAGTTATTGATCGACTCTATGCCGAAAGTTGTCGGCGAGTGGCCCATCGTTGCCTCGGCTGCGATTCAAGCGGCCGGTAGAGGGGGGTTGTTCTGGGCTCTAACTCCAACGGTCTGGGTCGGGTTCATATTTCCTCCCTGTACTGTCTTGTGTTGGGCGTTGCCGACGAGGTTCTCGGAGCTGGTGGAGCTCTGTAGGCGTCTGGAGGCTACGGGTAGTAGGCTGGCTAAGGAGGAGGCCATCATGGAGTTTCTTGGGAGGCTGGAGCCCGGCGAGGCGCGCTTCTTCACCTATCTTCTTCTGGGCCGCAAATCGGGTGAGAGGGGTAGGCCGATCAACGTGGGCTGGGCCACCATCTCGGCAGCCCTGAAGCTGGCGGAGGGGCCGAGGCTCGACATGGGCTTTGAGCCCTTGACGCTGGGGGAGTGTTGGGAGACTCTGGAGAGGATTGGGAGGATAACGGGGGAGAGGGCGCAGGAGAGGAGGGTTGCCGCGCTCTCCTCGCTCTTCTCGCGCTGCTCCGGGCAGGAGAGGGAGTGGCTTGTGAGGATCCTGGGCGGCGAGATGCGTCACGGAGTCAATCATGGGGTCTATCTCGAGGCGCTCGCCAAGTTTCTTCGGGCCGGCCTGGAGGAGGTCAGGTACCTCGACATGTTCTATTCTGACTTGGGTGTGCTGGCGGAGCTTGCGGTCCGCCGCGAGCTTCCGGCTCTTAAGCTTACGGTCTTCAGGCCGGTGAGGTGTATGCTTGCCGAGATGGCGTATAGCGTGGGGGAGGCGCTGAAGGAGCATGGCGGCAAAACCTGCTTAGAGCCGAAGTACGACGGAGTGCGGCTGCAGATCCACATAGGCGGGGGCGAGGTCAGGCTCTTCACTAGGAGGCTCAAGGACGCCACAGGTAACCTTCCGGACGTTGTTGAGTCTGTTAGGGGAGGCGTCTCGGCCGCCTCGGCGGTGCTGGACTCCGAGGTGGTGGCGCTAGGTGCGGACGGTAAGCCCCTCCCGTTCCAAGACACAATGAGGAGGGTTGGGAGGGAGAAGGGGGTTGAGGAGGCCTCGACCGAGATACCCCTCAAGCTCTGGGTCTTCGACCTACTCTACCTCGACGGCGAGACCCTCATCAGGCGGCCCTACCACGAGAGGCGCAAAATCTTGGAGAGGATAGTTGTGCCCGAGCTTCTCACACCCTCCATCACAGTCTCGGACTCTGGTGAGGGTGAGAGGGTGCTTCAGCGGGCCCTCGAGGAGGGGCATGAGGGGGTGGTGGCGAAGGCGATGAACAGCCCCTATGTGCCTGGCAGGAGGGGGAGGCTCTGGCTGAAGATTAAGAAGGCTACGACGCTAGACCTCGTGATTATAGCGGCCGAGTGGGGGCACGGGAGGCGGAGAGGCTGGCTCAGCAACTACCACCTCGCCGTGTATGACGAGGAGCGCGGGAGTTTCGTCATGGTGGGCAAGACCTTCAAGGGTCTGAGCGACGCCGAGTTCGAGGCGATGACTTGGAGGCTCCTATCCATAAAGACTGGGGAGGAGTGGTGGGGCGTGACCGTGAGGCCCGAGGTCGTTGTAGAGGTGGCGTTCAACGAGGTGCAGCGGAGCCCCCACTATGAGGGTGGCCTCGCTCTGAGGTTCGCCAGGATAGTCAGGATAAGGGATGACAAGTCGCCGCATGAGGCGGACACGTATAAGAGGCTGCTGCAGGTCTTCAGGGAGCAGCAGGAGAGGAAGGGCTACTACGCAGGCGGCGAGCCGGGTCTTGCGGGGAGGGGCCTATGATTGCTGGAGCATGCGAGGTGGAGTCGCAGAGTGAAGAATATATAGTCTTGAGCGGCTTGTAGTCTGGTCAGGGTTCAGAGGGTTTGGGGATGGAGTGGGTCCTTAGCAGGGAGCCAACACCTGTCTGCAACCCCCTCTGCAGGTTCTTCAGATGCAGGAAAATGCTTGCGCCGGGGAGGTTCGCCCTTGACATCCACAGAGACCCGCCGTGGTGCAACTGGGTAAACTCGGCTTGCATCGGCTACAGGTGCCCCTACTCCTCGTGCGTCCAGGTGAAGCTGCTCCCAGACGGGAGGTGCGGGGTCTTCGTTAAGAGGAAGACGGTCGAGAAGGAGCCCGAGGAGCTGCTCCCGAGGGTCGGGCTGACGGAGAGGAGCAAGAAGAGGCTGGAGGACCTGGGGCTGTAGGTATACTTGGCCGCGTGTAGGCCGGACTAGCAAAAATATCCAACCTAGGAGACTTGAGACTTGAGGACTGGTGTGGCGTGATACAGATACTGCCCGTCAGGGGCTTACCCCTCGTCTCGGAGGGATTAGACCTGGCCCGCGAGATTGTAAGGGCGGCTGAGGCCTCCGGGATCGGGATCATGGATGGAGACGTGATAGTGGTTAGCCACGTAGTGGTCTCGAAGGCTGAGGGCGCCGTCTACAGGCTGAGCGAGCTCGAGCCAAGCCTCAGGGCCCGGTCCCTCGCCGCGATAACCGGGAAGGACCCGCGCCACGTAGAGGCCATACTAAGGGAGGCGGAGAGGGTTCTTAGGGTGAGGGGCGAGGTCATAATAACGGAGACGCGCCACGGCCTTGTCTGCGCGAACAGCGGGGTAGACCTCAGCAACGTTGGTGAAGACAAGGCGGCAGCCCTCCCCCGGGACCCGGACCTCTCGGCCCAGGCAATACGCAGGGGGATAGAGGCCGCAACCGGCAGGAGGGTGGCTGTTATCGTCGCCGACTCCCACGGGAGGCCATTCAGGAGGGGGGCCGTGAACGTGGCGATTGGTTGTAGCGGCCTCCAGCCGATCTGGGACAGGCGGGGGGAGAAGGACCTCTACGGCAGGGTCCTGAGGAGTAAGCAGATCTGTGTGGCAGATGAGCTCGCCTCGGCGGCGGAGCTAGTCATGGGCCAGGCCGACGAGGGCGTACCCGTCGCGATCATTAGGGGCTACCGCTACACCCCAGGCGAGGAGCCGGCCGTGTCCATCGTAAGGCCGAGGGGGGAGAACCTATTCCTCTAGCAGGCCAGCCGGGGAGGCTGACCACCGCAAGATACTTCGAGACCGACTTCAGAGTCCTCCAGGCGGTGCTGAGGCTGAGCTCCACCGACCCCTCAGTCTTAGCCTCTGAGCTCGGGGTCTCCGTCCGGACCGTATCTGAGTCCCTCTCCAGGCTCGGGCTTCCGGAGACCTCGGTCGTCTCAGACGATAGAGTCGTGGACGCAGTGGTCAGGTTGGTGGAGTCGCGCGGCGGGCTTGAACAGCTCTCCAGGCCGTTGCGCTGGAACCTCTTCGAGCTCCTCGTGGGGAGAATGATGGAGGCGGCAGGCCTCAGGGTGTGGAGGGGGGTCGTCTTGTCGCGTTCTGGCCGAAGGTTCCAGATAGATCTCGTGGGAGCGTCGGGCACATCGGTCTACGTGGTTGAGTGTAAGAGGTGGCTGAGAAGCTTTACTCGGGGCATGGCTGAGAGGGAGGCCGCGAGGCATAGGGAGAGGGCGCGGGTCCTCGCCAGTATGCTTGGCGGAGCAGGGCTGGCGGGCCACCACAAAGCATACGTTGTCCCGGTTGTCGTGGCTCTCTACTCAAGCCCCTTGACGCTCGACTCCTTCGTCACCCCTCCCCGGGCGCTCCTCAGCCTACTCAGGGAGCACCCCGCAGCGCTACCCTCACCCCCCACAATCAGCTTTGCTACGCCGGCACCGCCCGACGAGGCACTAGAGAGGGTGTTTGCGGCCCGGCGCCACGGCAGGAAAAGGAACTAGCATATAGATATATAATGAGTTCTGCATTCATATGGTTTGGACGGGGATGTATAGGTCCACGCTCTCAGTTAATGGGGAGCTCGCCAAGGAGCTTCTCTCCCTCGCGCGGGAGAGGAGGATGACGCTCTTCTCCCTGACGAACCAGATACTCGAGAACTCGATCACCCTGATGAAGATGGGCTTCGACATTCAGAACCTTAAAGAACTGATATCCATTCTCAAAATTCTAAAAGACCTTGACGTAGCAGTAATCCCCTCAGACTTTCTAGACAAGTTGTTGGTAAAGCTATACAAGGTGGATCCGGACGAGCTTCTAAGATCCTTCAAGCAGGTCGGACTGGAGATGGCCGACTACCTCAGGCTGGAAGCACCGACGATCGAGAAGTTGATGACTCTGGCCCAGGTCCTCACCATGCTCTTCCCACTGAAGAGGGTTGGCTTCAGGAGGCTAGACCACAACTCCTACGAGTTGAGTGCAGTCGGCGTGGGTGGGACGATGGAGTCGACCATGTGTGTCTACAGCTTCGTGGAGGGTGTCCTCGAGAAGTATAACATGGAGATATTTGAGAAGAACATCGGGAGGGGCCTACTCACTGTTAGGTTCGGAGAGAAGATTTAGAGAAGAACTACGGGAAGGGGGGTGTAGAAGCAGGGCGCCCTGCTTCTACACCTAGTCGCCTAGTAGTTTTAAGAGAAAGACCATACAGTCACGCTCCGTCACGATACCTTCTAGGAGTCCATTCTTCACGACCGGCATCCTTCTAAAGCCCCTCTCCACCATAGTTCTTAGGACGTCTCTGAGCGGGGTCTCCGGCGTGCACACAATGGGCTCCTTCGTCATCACGTCCCTCACTAGGAGCGTGAGGAGTTCCTCAGGCCCACTGCCACGCAGCAGCCGCCTAAGTATGTCGCGCTCAGTCACGATTCCTATCGGCCTATTCCCCTCCACGACCACTAGCGCGCCAACCCCCCTGGAGACCATGAGCTCGAGGGCGGTCCAGGCCGTGTCCTCAGGCCTCACCGTGACGACGAACCGCGACATCACGTCTCTCACGAGATATGTTGTACCGCTCTTCAGCATGACTCCCATCTAATGTGTGACGGGATGCTTAAAAGAGTTCACCTTAAGAGGTGGAGCAGCGTGAAGCTCTTTGGGTGCCGGGCTGTTGGCGAGGAGAGTCAGGGTGGCCGCTGCGCAGATGGCTATGTCGGAGTCGCCTAGAGCAAACCTGAAGAAGGCTCTTGACATGATTGGGGAAGCCGCGGCGTCAGGCGCGGATATCGCGTGTCTACCCGAGCTCTTCATGACGACTTACTTTCCACAGTCACCCTCCTCCACTCCGCCCCACGCGGATAGCGTTCCCGGGGAAGTCTCTGAGGCCCTCGCTCAAGCTGCCTCGAGGCATGGTATAGTCGTGGTCGCCGGCTCCCTCTGCGAGCACGAGGCTGGAAAGCTCTACAACACGTCATTCGTCATCGGCCGCGGGGGCCAGTTTCTGGGGAAGTATAGGAAGAGCCACGTTCCTGACGACGAGTTCTTCTACGAGGGCCACTACTTCACGCCGGGCGACACGGGCTACAGGGTCTTCGAGGCTTCGCTCTGCAGGCTGGGCGTCCTTATATGCTATGACCAGTGGTTCCCCGAGCCGGTGAGGATACTCGCGCTCGAGGGCGCCGAGATAATCTTCTATCCCTCGGCGATAGGGAGCGTCGAGGGGGTCGAGCAGGAGGAGGGGGATTGGGCCGAGGCTTGGGAGACGGTCCAGCGCGGCCACGCCATAGCAAACGCAGTCCCGGTAGTGGTGGTCAACAGGGTCGGCAGAGAGGGCAGGATAAGGTTCTGGGGCAGGTCCCTCGTCATAGACGCCTTCGGCGCGGTCAGGCTGAGGGCTGGTGAGGAGGAGGGTGTCTACGTCTCGGAGATCGACCTCGACCACGGGCCCATGATCAGGAGGGGCTGGAGATTCTTCGAGAAGAGGCGGCCCGAGACCTATGGCAGACTCTCCGAGCGGGGGTAGAGGTAGGCCTGAGGCTCTCGGCTCCTGCTGAGTGGGAGAGGCACGAGGCGACTTGGCTCGCCTGGCCTCACAACAGGGAGACATTCCCCCTCCCGATACTCCACCGAGTCGAGGAGACCTACGCCGAGATGGTGGCCGAGATCTCGAGGGGGGAGGCCGTAAGGATTATCGTGCCATCCAAGGAGGCGGGCGAGAGGGTCTTGGAGATGCTGGACGAGCACGGCGCCTACGAGTCCTCCGTCAGGATTTTCGAGGTATGGTCAGCCGACGTGTGGGTCAGGGACTATGGCCCCATCTTCGCCAGAATCCTCGACGGGGGTCGTCTAGCGGGGGTTAAGTGGAGGTTCAACGCCTGGGGAGGCAAGTATGACGAGCTGGCCAAGGACGATGAGACAGGCCGGATGATTCTAGAGCTCTCGGGAGCTGAGCCTGTGGTGAGGAGCCTCGTAATCGAGGGTGGGGCGGTCGAGGTGTCTGGAGACGGGCTTGTGATCGCGACCGAGCAGTGTCTCCTCAACCCGGCTAGGAACCCGGGAGCTAGTAGGCGGCTCCTCGAGACTGAGCTGGCACAGTTTCTAGGGGCGAGGCACGTCCTCTGGCTGAGGCGCGGGCTCGTCGGGGATGACACGGACGGCCACGTGGACGTTTTCTGCCGCTTCGCTCCCGGCGGGAAGATACTCCTGGCGGAGACCCGCGCCGGCCCCAACCACGATATTCTTGAGGAGGCGGCGGCGACCCTCACCGGCTACGTGGATGCGCTAGGGCTGCCGTTCAGCGTTGTGCGCGTCCCCATGCCTCCGCCGGTCCGCGTCTTGGGCATGACTGTCCCAGCCACATACCTTAACTACTACGTGACGAACGCTGCGGTTCTCCTTCCAGTCTTCGGCGCGAGGGCGGATGAGGAGGCCTACTCACTGTTGTCAGAGTGCTATCCAGATAGGAGGGTTGTCGGGCTGCGGTGCCCCGAGCTCTTCTACGGTCTAGGAGGACCCCACTGCGTCACTCTCCACCAGCCCCAAGGGAGCTAGTCCTGGACCAGTATCAGGCTCCTAATGCTCGTTGAGGGGTGCAGCGTTGAGCTAAGCCTCGCCCTAACCTCCTCAAGCATCACGATGGTAAAGATGCCTGCCACCCTAGCCCCAGCCCTCCCGACGGCCCTGGCTAGGCCGCTGATTGTCTCGCCGCTCCTCGCTACGTCGTCGACGATCAGGACCATGTCCCCGCGCCTGATGGAGTGTCTCGAGATGTAGATGTACTCGACGAGGGCTGGCGACCTCTTGATCACCTCCTCGATGTAGCTCTTGTTTCCAGTCTCCTTCCTCTTCTTCGCCACAACGAGCTCCACCCTCAGCTCTTCAGCCACCTGAACCGCGAGCGGGATGCCGTCGGTGGCTGGTGTGAGAAGCTTAGTGATCTGTAGGTTCCTCGTCTCGTTGCTGACGACCTTCGCTATGAGCCTCAGTAGGACCGCGTCGTTAACTATGTCTGAGAGGTCGTAGAAGCCGTCCTCCGTCCTCTTCAGCCTCCTCCTAACTATTTCCATGAGCGTCGACTCGCCGAAGAGGGATAGGATCTTCTCCGCCCGACCGGTGTTTGGCAGGACTCTTCCGTTGATGTAGCGGCTCAGGACGGAGATGGGGATTCCAAGCATCTCTGAAAGAAGCTTGTAGCCATACTGCTCCCTCAGGTATGGCAGCACTTCGACAGCGTTAAGGCGGAGAAATACTTCGGCGGTCTTTGACAAGATCCTGAAACTATCGCGTTGGTGCGCGATTTAAGCATTAATGTAGACCGCGGCGTGGCCAACCTTACGGCCGCTTCTCAAAACCTAATTATCGCGCCAAGTCGTCTTGACTGCTGTGAGGTTGGAGGAGTTTAGGGGAATAATCGCGGCGACGATAACTCCTAATACTGCAGACGAGTCGGAGGTCTCCCGGTATCTCGACCTGCTCGAGAGGAGCGGGGTGAGGGGCCTGTTCATACTCGGCACCATGGGTGAGGGAGCCAAGCTAGGGCCCTCCTCCCGCCAGCGGCTCGCCGAGATGATACTGGGGCTGGCGGGGAAAAGGTTCCTGAAGATTGTCCACGTGGGTGCGCCGGACATAGAGACTGCGGAGCAGCTCGCCCGCCACGCAGGTGGATGTGGGGCGGACGCCGTCTCGGCCGTGATGCCCTACTATTACAGGTATGACGCGGAATCCCTCGCCGCCTTCTACAATAGGCTTGCCGGCGCGACAGAGGCCCCGCTCCTACTGTATAATAATCCCGGGAGACAGGGGTACTCGGTCTCTGCTGCAGAGGTTGCGAGGGTCTTCGAGCTGGCGCCCGGCGTCAGGGGGATAAAGGATACGAGCGGGGACCCGGCCATGCTGCTGGAGCTACAGACCAGCTTCGGCTCCACCCACTTTGTAGCCTGCGGCGGAGACCACCTCCTCCACTACGCCTATGAGATAGGGGTCAGAGCCCACGTCAGCTCCCTGGCGGCCATATATCCTGAGATCGCCACGGGGATATGGAGGGCCGCGTCTCGGGGCGACCACTCGACTGCCCTTCGGCTACAGGACGCCCTGAATAGGGCTCGCACGCTTCTGAGGGCGGTGGGGCCAGACACGGCCTCCTACAGGTATGCCCTGAGGCTCCGCGGCATCGATCTCGGGCCCACGCTCTTCCCGACCCGAGGCCTCACAGGCGAGGAGATGGAGAAGCTTTCCCGCGGGTTGGAGCCCCTGCAGAGGCTCGCGGAGGAGATCGGGAGGCATGGCTGAGCTCATTACGATGGGCGAGGCACTAGTACAGTTTAATCCACTTATGAAGGGGCCGCTGAGGCACGCTACACTCTTCGAGAGGCACGTGGCCGGCGCAGAGGCGAACGTGGCCGTGGCTGTGGTCCGGCAGGGCAGGAGGGCGGCCTTCATAGGGAGGGTCGGCGACGACGAGTTCGGGGTATGTATTGAGAACTGGCTGAGGGGGGAGGGCGTGGACACGACCTGGCTCAGAAGAGACCCCGAGGCGCCTACCGGGATATACTTTGTCCAGAGGGGGTACCCTCTCCCCCGGAGGAGCGCGATGGTCTATTACAGGAGGGGCTCGGCGGGGAGCAGGCTCTCGCCTGAAGATGTGCCTGAGGAGCCCTTCAAGATCGCAAGGATACTCCACTTCACAGGCATAACTCCAGCCCTAAGCCAATCCGCTAGGGAGGCCTGTGGGCGTGCGGTCGAGCTGGCGCAGAGGTTCGGCGTCGCCATCTCGATAGACACCAACATAAGGCCCGTCCTATGGCCGAGCATGGAGGAGGCTGTCCGAGTTCTGATGCCGATGATAGAGAGGGCGAGGTTCCTGTTCACCGACCCGACCGACGCCGGCATACTGGTTGGCGAGGAGGACCCGGCGAGGATCATAGATGTCTTCAGGGGGCTGGGCGTCGAGACGGTGGTCGTGAAGCTCGGTGAGAGGGGAGCCATGGCGGCCTCGGGGAGCGAGAAGGCGAGGGCCGAGGCGATCCAGGTCGATGTCGAGGACCCCATAGGCGCGGGCGACGCCCTGGCCGGCATCTTCCTAGCCTGCCAGCTCGCCGGCAAGAGCCTATTCGAGTCTCTCCGGAGAGCCACGCTGGTCGGCTCACTTGTCACGACGGTCCGCGGAGACCAGGAGATGCTACCCACCGCCCGAGAGCTCGACCTGATATATCGCTACTACTACTCGCTCTAAGAAGGGGGCTTGACCCCGACAGGCCGAGGCTTCTCACAAAGGTGGTCAGGTAGTAGGCGCCGCTATCCTCGCTTCCTCGCGAGGCACCAGCCGTGTCTTATCTCCTCTCCGTGGATACATTGGGTGGGATAGTCAAGTATGCTGCACATGGACATTACTGTGTCGTTGTCGAGGAGGTAGTCGATCTTCTGGGCCTCCCTGCACGCGAGGACCACGCCGAGCTTGAGGTTAGGGCTTTGACGGAGCTTTGGATGGAGCTGGCTGGGATAAAGAAGGCGGCCAAAAACACAAGGACTACAATAAATGATCCATTAGCAGATGAGGCTCATAAGATATTAAGACGCTACACTGAGAGGCTGGCGATTAGGATTCATGAGAGGGCTTTGGAGCTACCGCTCTATGGGATGGTTGTCGAGAGGCTTGGTCTTAAGGGTCCTTCACTGGCCTACATCGTCTCACACGACTCCATCGTCTTCAAGACATTGTCTAGGACTGGGTTGGAGACGCGTTATGAGCTGTTTAGACGTCCCTGGAGAGGTAGAGGATTACGGAGCCAACTACTGATACGACTGGCATACGCAACAATCACAAACAGGAATCAGAGGTATCTAGCAGTATATGAGTGCTATCTTCGGAGGGGTAAGAAGCATTGGCAGGCAATCCTACGCGTGGCGAAAAGAATTCTAAGAGACGTCAGGAGACTAGCGATGGAAGCCCAGGAGGCCGGACAGGCTCCAGCCTGACGGAGAAAAGACCCAGAGGGCTGGAGCGGTCTAGGGGTAGTTCCCGCCAATAGAGTGGCGTTGTCTATCGCTACTTCCTTCCGGCCTTCTGGGTCTCTCTAATGTCTGGCTGGAGAGGCCCCCAACCCCTCCCCCCTCTTTCCCATACTCATGAAGCCTCTTTCACCTCGCTACTAATACCCCTAGCCCTCTCCACCCGCGGGTCGCCTAGCTAAAATACGCGGCCGCGGAGCTATCTGCGGGTTGAGGTCCCTCCGAGAGGTGCTGGAGGAGGCGCGGAGACTGGTTGAGCCGGGGCCCGAGGAGAGGGAGCAGGTCCTAAGCGTATCCGAGAGGGTTCTTGAGAGATGCCGCCTAAGGCTCCTCAGGCTAGGCGAGGTGGTCGAGGTCTCTCTGGAGGGCTCCGTCGCCAAGGACACCTGGCTTAAGGGGAGGCCGGATGTCGACATATTCATCCATTTCAGGCCCGAGGTTGCTGACAAGAGGTTAGAGGAGATAGTGGTCTCTGAGGGGCGGGAGGTGGTTGAAGGGCTTGGCGGCAGGTCGTGGCTCAGGTACGCCAGTCACCCCTACGTGGAGGGAGTTGTCGAGGGCGTGCGCGTCAACATAGTAGGATGCTACAGCGTCGCCCCGGGAGGCTGGAAGAGCGCGGCGGACAGAACGCCATACCACACACGCTACATCAAGTCTGTCCTGAACAGCGAGCTTAGGACTGACGTGAGGCTGCTAAAAGGCTTTCTCAACGCTGTGGGGATATACGGTGCCGAGATCAGGGTGGAAGGCTTCAGCGGCTATCTGGCGGAGCTCCTAGTCGTGTGGCATGGAGGCTTCGCGAGGCTCCTAGAGGCTGCGGCAAGATGGAGGCCCCCGGTAGCCATAGACACGACGGGGCGCAACACGAGAGTGGCCATGCTCTCAGCCTTCCCCAACTCCGGCCTAATCGTGATTGACCCTGTCGACCCTGCGAGGAATGTGGCGGCGGCCGTCAGCCTCAGCAGCCTCTCGGAGTTCATACTAGCCTCAAAGCTCTTCCTCAGAAACCCCTCCACAAGCTACTTCGCCCCGACCCCAAGCCTCAAGGCCGAGGTAGACACGAGGCGTCTGCTAGGGCTCTTCATCCCGCTAAAGACCAGTATACCACCAGACATCCTCTGGGGCGAGGTTAAGCGGACGACGAGGGGCGTCGCCAAGAGGCTCGAGGCAGAGGGGTTCCGCGTCTATAGGGCATCCGCGACCCAGGCAGGCGAGAAGGTCCTGATACTTCTCGAGCTAGACAGGCTTGAGCTGCCCCCATACGAGCTGAGGCAGGGGCCGCCCGTCTGGATGGACAATGCCGTCGACTTTGTTGAGAAGACTCTGCGGAGGAGCTCTAGGGTGGCTGGACCCTGGGTGGAGGGGGAGAGGCTCTACGCCCTCCTGAGGAGGCAGGCATGGAGGGCAAGCGAGCTGCTGAGGAGGTGGGTATCTACGGGCCAGGTATCGGTCTCGAGGCACTTGATCCAGAGCAGGGAGTCTTTTGAGGTCTTGACGTCGGAGGACGGCCTGCTGGAGAGGCTGGAAAGCAGCCCAGAGCTCCGAGCCTTCGCTCATCATTTCCTAGGGGGCCTGTCGGGGGCCATAAGGCCGGGAGAGCCTGATGAGTAGCCCCATATCGGTCCATGAGGTCGCGAAGCGCGCCGACCTCCTCGGACAGCTCTCATACCCCCACGGAGACCCCAGGTACTCACTCGAGGCCCTGCAAGCCCTCGAGAGGATCGGCGTTGAGGCCATCACGCTAGACAAGCGCGGTCTCCTGAAGCTCCTTGGAAAAGGTTTTAGGAACATAGTTCTTGAAGGCGTGATGGCTGGGGAGAGAGTCGCCGTAAAGATCCGCAGGAGCGACTACGTCTCTAGGGACGCCTCGAGGGAGGCCACGATGCACGGCATCGCGAATAGGCTCGGCGTCGGCCCTCGGCTCTTGGGCTGGTGCGGCCCCGTCCTCGTGGTGGAGCTCGTCCCGGGGCCAGACCTCTCGACCTGGCTCGCGACAGGCGGCTACGCTCCAGCCGAGGCGAGGGAAACTCTGCTTGAGCTGGCGCTCCAGTGCTTTAGGCTTGACCGGGGAGGACTGGACCACGGCGAGCTGAGCGACGCCCGTAGACACGTGTTGGTCGTCGGTGGTCGGCCGGTCATCATAGACTTCGGCTCGGCCCGGATCACCCCGAGGCCCAAGAACCTCACCTCAATACTCAGCTACCTCTCCGGGGGGAATCTCGGCGGCGTCCGCGGCCTCCTAGGACTCAGGACCCCACGCAGAGAGGCCCTCAGGAGGTACAAGGAGAACCCGAGCGAGGAGCAGTTCGTGGACCTCATGAGGATGGTGGGGCTTCTGGAGGGCTGAGCCTCCTCCCGGCCATCATACCTTATATAACGCGTGCCGTGAGGGTCCATGGGGCTAGGACTATTGTGTCGCCAGATATCGGACTGCGCGGCCCATACCGAAGCGTCGAGTATGCTATAGGCAACACTCCCCTCGTCGACCTGACAGGCCCCCTCGGCGTCAAGACGGGCTCTAAGGTCTTGGCCAAGCTCGAGTTCCTGAACCCTGGAGGCTCTGTGAAGGACAGGCCAGCGCTCTACATCATTAGGGACGCGCTGCGCAGCGGGGTCCTGAGGCCGGGTATGGTGATTCTCGACGCCTCGTCGGGAAACATGGCCGTCAGCCTAGCGATGGTGGCGGGCTCCTACGGCTATGGGACCAGGCTTGTCGTACCCGGCAACGTGAGCAGCGAGAAGATCGGGCTCCTTAGGCTTCTTGGGGCTGAGCTTGTTTTTACCGACCCGCTCGAGGGCATAGATGGAGCGATAAGGGTTGCGAGAAGCATCGCGGAGTCTGACCGTCGAGTCTACTTCTACGCAAACCAGTACGACAACCCCTCAAACCTGAGGGCCCACTACGAGACCACGGGCGCAGAGATTATCAGACAGACGGATGGCCGCGTGACCCACCTCGTGGCGGGGGTGGGGACCTCGGGAACACTAATGGGGGCTGGGCGGAGGCTTAGGGAGTATAAGAGCTCCGTGAAGATCGTTGAGGTGCAGCCTGACTCTCCCCTCCATGGGATAGAGGGGCTCAAGCACATGCCGAGCAGCATTAAGCCCAAGATCTACGACCCCGCATTCGCAGACAGGCTCGTAGAGGTCTCGACGGAGGAGGCGATCCGCTACTCCCGAATACTCGCGGCAAGGGCAGGTGTGCTTGGCGGCATCTCCGCGGGTGCCAACGTGGCGGCGGCAGTGAGTGTTGCGGAGGAGAATCCGGGGTCAGTCGTCGTCACGATCATTCCTGACGGCGCGGCGAGGTATCTTGACATCCTGTTGAGGTAGGGGGAGGCTTTATCAGCTCCCCCGCGCTAGTAGGATGGCGGGGATGAGACTGAGCGAGTCTACAATAGTCTATGAGGAGGGCATGGAGGACTACAGGCTTGAGGACGCCTCCTTCATCGAGGGGCTGCCGGGGATAGGCCTTGTCTCGAAGATCGCGCTGGCCTACATCCTAGGGAAGACAGAGCACAGGAGAATCTGCAGGATATACTCACCACACTTCCCATCCTTCGGCTATACGTCCGAGGGGCGGCTCCTCCCACACTTCGTAGACATCTATGCCATCGAGAAGCCGGCCCCAGTCATAGCGATGTACGGCACCTCCCAGCCCTCGACAAGCTACGGACAATACGAGCTCTGCTGGAAGATCGTCGAGAGAGCCGCGGCTCACGGTGCCCGCAGGGTCTTCACGCTGGGGGGACTGGGGGGGAAGGAGGAAATATCGCAGAGGCGACGGATCTACTGCTCCTCTACCAGCCCCGAGTACCTGAAGAAGTATATCGGGCTGGTCGAGGGGGAGACTTATGGCGGCCAGATCGTGGGGGCGGCGGGAATACTGATGGTCGCCGCAGGCCTAATGAATCTGGAGAACATGGGTATGCTCATCGAGATCGGCGAGTCGGTCCCGGATTACTATGCGTCGAAGAGGGGCGTCGAGGCTCTCTCAAGGCTCTGTGGCCTCGGACTCGAAGATGTGGGGGTGAGCGAGCTGATAACCGTCTCGACGAGGACGATCGCTAGGCTGGAGTCCTAGCCCGGAGACGTCTCCCTCCGCCACTCCTCCCATATTCTCTGTATCCGCTCAGCCGCTGGCCCCGTACCTTCCACCACACCATCCTTCGTAACCCTGATCCTGTCCATCACAACTATTACGCCAGCCTCCCTGATGTATCTTGCCATGTTTGGGAAGACGCTGTTTATCCTGTCGTAAAGGGCGGAGAGGTCGGGGCCGGGCTCCACGATCTCAATCGCCGAGAGACTGCTGCCCGGGATGAAGAGCTTAGGTATGCTCTTGCCATCGTCGGTCGTGACCTCCGCCAGCCATAGGCTATAGTCGCTGGCGTTGTAGGCCGTGAGCCTACCCGTAACCCTCTTCCCATTATTCATGTGGACCGTGACAAGCTTATCGAGTAGCGACGCAAACTCTTCGCCAAACCTGCGGGCGGCGAGGGCAGACATAAAAATTCCTCCAAATACTCCGCCGCGGCTACATTTAAATTATATCCGATCCCCGTCTCCCACCACTCCTAAACTCCAAGGACACTCTCAAGCATGCAGAGGATCCTCGAGGCCGCCACCCAGGCCTCGAGTCTGTATTTGGAGAGGCTTATCTCGACTGAGGCTAGGCTCTTGACCTCGTCGGAGAAGTCTCCGTGGGGGAAGCAGCCCACGATGAAGATGGCCGTGCCCTCGGCCAACAGGTTCGTGACCATCTGGATGCTGGCGGGTGGACCGGTCTCGGAGAGGAGAGCGGCTACAGCCGGGACTCCGAGGCTCTCCCTCACCCAGTCGGCAAGGCCCATCATTCTGGCCCTCAGGAGGACTTCGCCCCCGCCTGTCTTGATTAGGCCCTCCAGCAGCAGCTTCTCCATCAGGCCCTTAAACCTGTCATAGTTTCGGGGAAGTCTCGTGACCGGGTTGACCTCTATGATGTGGCCCGAGACTGTGTGGCAGGCTATCCTGAGCTTCCCCGCCTTGTTTAGGGGTGACCCGAGCGCCTCTAGGAGCGTGAAGTGGAGAATGTCGGGCCTCCCCCTCTTCTCCGAGTCGCGAAGCCCGCGCATGGCCTGATGGTGGTAGCTAGAGTCGAGGAGGATCTCGCCAGGCCTCTTACCCCTCCTCCTCGCATAGCTCGCGACGGCGGGATGACCCCAGATCTCCCTTGGCACAAGCTCTAAGGCGGCGTCAGCCAGGAGCAGGACCACGGGGCCCGGCAAGGGTCTCCGCTACCGCCCAGGCTCCACCAGCGCCCCCTCGATGCGGTCCCGCGCCGCATAAGCCGCGCCGTAGAGCGGCGCTAAATCACCTCTAGCGGGCTCGATGATCGGCGGCCTCTCCAGCAGGAGATACCTATCGATTGCTGGGAAGACCTCGCGCTCGAAGAAGTCGCGGTTGTTAAGGAATATCGCGCCCCCCAATACGAGGGTTTCGGGCTCGAAGACGTTTATCACTCCGGCCAGGCCGGCCGCCAAGTAGTCCCTCAGACGCTCGAAGAGTCCTAGGGCACCTCTGTCGCCCGCGTAGTAGAGGGCGAAGGCACGTTTGGCGTCGAGCGTCCCCTTCCTGATCGACTCAGATAGGAGCGTCCCGTCCGGTATCTGGCCGTCCCGGAGGAGCTTCTCCGCGAGCCTCGGTATGTTGGCTCCAGAGGCATAGCCCTCCCAGTGGCCGTAGCCCCCGCACCCGCACTGCATATAGCCTGAGGGGTCTATAATTATGTGCCCAATCTCGACGCCGTTCCCCCTTCTCCCCAGTACGAGGTGCCCATTGTCGACCGCGCCTCCACCTATCCCGCTGCTTATGGTTATGTAGACCAGGTTTCTCACACCATTCTCCCTCGCGACCATCCATTCCCCGTACGCTGCCGCGTTGCAATCGTTAAGGTGATAAAACTCGACCTCAAGCTCCTCCATCAACCTGGACAGGAGCGGGATCTCTACACCCTTTTCAGCTATGTTGGGCGCCTTAAGTATCACACCCCTGCCTGAGTCTAGCGGGCCTATAGACGCCACCCCGCACCGCTCGATCATCCCCCACATGTCCCCTGACACCTCCCTCGCAAGCTTCAGCAGAGCCATCGGGACAGTCGCGGAGACGTTTGTCTGGGGTGTGGCGGCGGTCGAGAGCTTAACGAGCTCTAGCCTCTCGTTGAAGAGGCCTGCACGCATGTTGGTGGCTCCCACGTCTGCGGCGAGGATTAGGCCTCCCACGCGGAATAGAGGGGCTGTGGCGCGTGATTAAAGTTTAACCCATTAGGTGGTTACCCGCACTCGAGCTCGACGGCGAGGGCGTATTTCCTGCCACCCACGAGAACAACAAGGCTGTCTGAGAAAAGGTCTAGGCCATGTCTCGAGAGCCTCTCAGCAAGCATCCTAACAGATTCCTTAGGAAGCTCAACAACGGCCGGCTCGGGGACGGCTGACGGAACATCGCGCCCAAACCTCTTAATCGCGCCTGCATGCCTGCTCCAAGACTCGTAGGCCCGCCGAAGCGCCTCCGAGAGGCCAAGCTCCTCAAGCATCTCTAGGTCGAGCTCCAGGGCGGCCTCAAGGTCCTGCGCGGCCGCGACCTTCAGCCTCACCCTATCAGGCAGTGCCCGGAGATAATCATCGGCCCGCATCCACAGATCACGCCCCGGGCACCTCCTTTAGAACCCTACCGCGGAGCGGAGCCGTGTAGCTGGGATATAGTTAATTCGCCCGACTTCAAAGACTGCTTGGGACGCCGGGGTTGGGTGAGCAACTGCCGCCGGGCCAGCGATACATCAAGAGGTTCATCATCTACTCTGCGCTCGGTATACCGGAGGTCGACCTAGCGAGCTATAGGCTGAGGATAACCGGGCTAGTGGGGAGGGAGCTCGAGTATAGGTATGAGGACCTGCTGTACCGGCTTCCCAGGATAAGCTATGTCGCAGACTTCCACTGCGTGACTGGCTGGTCGGTGAGGGCGGTCTCCTGGGAGGGCGTGCCGATTCGATGGCTCGCGGAGCAGGCCGCCGTGAGTCCCGAGGCGAAATGGGTGCTCTTCCACTGTATTGACGGCTACTCAGCCCCCGTACCAGTCGAGGACGCGCTGTCGGAGAAGGCCATAATCGCGGTTAAGATGAATGGTGCTGCCCTATCCCAGGAGAACGGGTTCCCCTGCAGGCCCTTCATACCCCACCTATATGGCTGGAAGTCGGCGAAGCACCTACGAGAAATAGAGTTCTCGGCCGAATATGTCGACGGGTTCTGGGAGATGCAGGGCTATCATGAAAGGGGAGACGCGTGGGCTGAGGAGAGGTTCAAGGACGGTTTCGGGAGACACGTCAAGAGGTCTCCACTCCTGAGGCGCTGAGCTATACTATTACTGGCATTTCTTTAGCCTGACTTTTATCGCAACTCTTTGAACCTAAGTTACTAGTGTTTTTTCACTACCAGAACAGAGCTCTTGCAATTGCGTACGACTTTCTCAGACACGCTGCCCAATAGTGCGGCTCTAAGCGCACCCCGGCCCCGTGTTCCTATCACGACCAAGTCAGCTTCTATAGCCTCGGCATACTGACAGATTTTATCTGCAGGGTCACCGTAAAGAGATCTTAGAGGAGTGTCATGAATTTCTCCAAGAGATTGAATCTAACATCACTGGCCAAAAAATGACAGATGAAGAAGTGGAAGAGATGGAGGATGGTTGAGGAGTTGCCGGGCATAGGATTTCTGGCAGGTGCGTTGGCGGCGCTGCTTGGAGGAGTCTTCATCATAGCAGGCCTGGTGGCATTCCTGCTGGCCTATGGTTTCTGGACCGGGAGAGGGTGGGCCTGGATCCTCGGAATAATCTTCTCGATAGTTGGGATAGTGCTGGGAGCCGTGAGCCTGCTCGGTAACTCCGCCAGCATAGATTGGATTAATAGCGGCCTCAATAATACAGTTTGATGGGGACTAGGGTGGGTTTAGTCTGGTCTTGGGTATCCGTATAGTGTTGTTTGTCCTTTTCCCCTGAATATTGCTTCGTTTCCCCATAAATTCGACCGTATTGGGATGTTTTACGTGTTTTAGTTTAGGTCTCTCCTTCCTTATTCCTATCTCTTTCTCTCTTGTGTGTCCGGCTCTTAGTGAGTGCGGGGTTGGAGGATGGTCTGATTATTGGGGCCACTACTCTTTATATGTGGGGCCGGTGGAGGGTTCCTATCCGAGCGGGTGATGGGGATGGAGTGGGATGGTGGTGAGGCTCCACGTGGTGGCGAGGCCATACGAGCTAAAGACACAGAATAAGGAGGTGGTCTGAGTGGTGAGTAGGGTCTTCGTTGACTTCGGACGTAACGGGGTCTATGCCCTCCCAGAGGATGGCGGTGAGGTGGTGGTCTTCAACGACTTCCTAGAGATGTTTGGGAAGTTGAGGCCGCGGGTAGTGGTTGCTGATAGTTATCCGAGGAGGCTCCTGCCAACCATGTCGCGGCTTAGCGGGGCGACGTTCCTGAGGCTTAGGGGTCTTAAAAAACTCTCCGAGGGGCGGAGGAACAATGGCCTTAGGAAGACGGATGAGAATGACGTTAAGGTTCTGAGAGAGATGTTCTATAAGGCTCCAGGTCTATTCCAGCCGCTCTATACTTCTCCTGTGGAGCTTGAGGTTAGGACTCTGACGGAGCTTTGGGTGGAGCTGGCTGTGATAAAGAAGGTGGCCAAACATACGCGTACTACAACAGATGATCCATTGGCTGTCGAGATTCATAGGGTGCTTCGGCGTTACACCAAGAGGTTGGCGACTAGGATTCATGAGAGGGCTATGGAGCTACCTTTCTATAGGATGGCTGTCGAGAGGCTTGGTCTTAAAGGAGCGACACTAGCATATATCATCTCCCACGACACCATCTCCTTCAAAACACTGTCTAGGACTGGGTTGGAGACGCGCTATGGGTTGTTCCGACGGCCTTGGAGGGGTAGAGGATTACGGAGCCAACTATTGATACTTCTGGCCAATATAATGATTTTGAATAAGCATCGTAGATATCTAGCGGTCTATGAGAGCTATCGTCGGAGGGGTAAGAAGCGTTGGCAGGCAATCCTAAGGGTGGCGAAAAGAATCCTCAGAGACATCTGGAGACTAGCGATGGAGGCCCAGGAGGCCGGGCCGACTCCAGCCTGACGGAGAAAAAAACCCAGAGGGCTGGAGCGGTCGGGGCGGAATTCCCGCCAATACATAGAGTGGCGTGGTCGAGCTATACTTCCTTCCGGCCTTCTGGGTTTCTCTAGCGTGTGGCTGGAGAAGTCCCACCCCCCTTCTTTCCCATATTCATGAAGCTTTCACTCTCTCCCCAACATATAGTGCCCCAACCTAGTCGCTTGGTTTTTCGTACAACCAGCAGGTCTTCGCGAGTATACCTGGGCTCCGGCAAGGTCTCGAGAGGCCTATCGCTTAGTACTCGAGTCCCTCGGTTTTCCGCGATGTAGGGTAGCTACATCATGGCGAGCTCAAATCTTTTGTTGGCCTTTTTAGATAGAGGGTGAAGGTCGTTTACTGTGACGCTCTTCAGGTATTTTTTGGCTGCCCTACAGCGGTTCAGGACCTAGCTCTCCGGAGTTATGGACACGTCATTCATCAGGAAGCGTGGGTGAATATAAGGAGGTTGTAAGGTATTGTGTCGTCGAGCCCTGCGATGAACTTCGCTATCTTTGAGACCTCTTCCTCATCAACGTAGTGTGGGACAAGAAGCGTGGTGACTCCCATACCAGGACATCCCTACGCTCATCGTAGAACTTCTCGAGTATCTTCTCTTTGGCTACCGGTCAGCGCCATGTGTAGAGCGGCGTCGAGGGCTTTGAGGCTGAACTTCACGTCTTCCTTCGATATGAGGTATGGTGGTAGCATCCTGAGCGTCGTTGCTCCGGAGCGGAGAAG
>JAVVGN010000002.1:0-53332 GCA_032249095.1 Candidatus Caldarchaeales archaeon
AGAGACTACCCATATATGTTAAGGAGCTTCTTAGGAGACTTGGCATAGAGTCAACGGGGCCAAGAATTCATGTCCGGCGAGGGACTATATTCTATGATCCTAGGATGGGGAAGAAATACACACATGACAAGGATGTATATGTGATCTATATTCGGGCCAGCAGTAATACAAACTTCTACAGATACGTGGGCTTCGCCATGACTAGGAAGCAGGCGCGGCTAGAAAACTACGTCAAGAGAAACACTGGTGCACCCACCCTCCCCCAACCATTTCCCAACCCATCCTCAAAATAATAACTAATATTGGGGCCGGCCGGATTCGAACCGGCGACCTCCGCCGCGTCAGGGCGGCGTCATAACCGCTAGACCACGGCCCCGCCGTGTAAATTCTAAGCGCGGACCCGTTTTTAAAATTTAGTTGGGGTGGGGTTAGATCTTTCTGAAGTGGCAGTTGACCCCTATTGGGGGTAGGTTTTTGATGCTTGGGCCTCGTTCGAGGCTTATTATACTGTAAGCCCAGTAGCGGCTGTTTACGTCGCATATCCAGGCCCTCGTGACCCCCACGACTTTTCTCCTGACTATGAGCCCCTTTGGATGTATGTGTAGGGTTAAGGCGTCGTGGGGCTGGGCCTCCTCCTCTACTGCCCGCGATCCTATGAATACTTTGTACCGATCGAGCTTCTTCTGGTGGAAATCTTTTAGCCACTGTTCTAGGCTTCTGCCTAGAACCTCGACCGGCCCACCCCTCTCGATCACCAATATTCTTCTCTGATCCTCCATGAAGAGGCAGAGGTCTCCCGCCGTAGCTATGAGGGATGTTGTCCAGAGTGTTGTGGGGACACGTATCTGGAACTCGTAGAGGGCTATGAGGGTAGCTGGGTCGGGCCTATGGCACTTTATGCTTCTGAGGAGTCTTGAGAGGTCCTCCTCGCTTTCCAACATGTTGATCTTGAGGAAGTTCAGCCTCCCAGCGCACGACCAGGCGTATGCCTGGAACCTGGCGCCACTCGCCGTGCCCGTGACCCTTAGCCCCCTATGGCCCCCCACCGTTGTCTCGTCTCTATCGAGTATCTCCCACTTGTCTTTCTCCCTGCTCTTGACTAGCCTATCAATCCATGGGCCAAGATCCGCGAACCCGTAGCTCCTAGACCTGTCGACTATAAGCTCGAGCCTCGGATAACCCATGTCTGTAAAGATGGAGTAGGAGCTTTGCGGGCCGACCCGCTCGGCCGCCAGACGGAGGGATGGGGGTGCGTAGAACTCGACGCCGCGCCATCCTATTAGTGGCCATTCGTGGGCATCAGACTCGCTAGACAAGCCCAAGCAGCAGCATGATGACGAAGGCTGAGAGCCACGCGGCGATCGCTCTCTTCACGCCTATTCCGTAGGCGATGTTGAGGGAGTATGCGCCGAGGCCCGAGATCCACAGCCAGGCGATGGGGGATAGGGCTCGCCTGATAGTGTTCAGCAGCGCCTCCTCCTCGGTCATGTGTTGGAGCCCTATGATAGTCGCGTCTATGTAGTTGTATGATACAACTTCGAAGGAGCTCCAGTTGAGGAAAGTCGGAACCATCAGCGAGATGTTGAAGGGCACCGCGAGCCTCCCCCTATTAACCACCTCCCCCTCGCTGAATATGACGCCGACGAGGATTACGCTCTGGTTATTGGACGACAGTATGGCTCTTTTCTGCTCGTCGGAGAGCGCTGTCAGGTTGACTCTTCTACCCACTGAGTCTATTATCTCGGCCCTTAGTGACGAGACGAAAACTCTTGGGCTCTGGATCACGGACCCGTTGACGACGAGGTCGCGCCTAACCCCCTCGGGGACCTCCACTCCGAAGTATTCTCCACTCACCGTGAACTCGCTGAAGCCGACGTCCCTCGCCTCATATCCGTAAACCACTATTGTGGATGGGGGTATGTAGAGGCTTATCAGCGCTCCAGCAAGAATAAAGATGAGGAGTATGAGGGATGCGTTCATGACTGTTGACAGGACGCTGATGATGTTTCCCTGCCTCTTCCTGAGGACCGCGCTGAACATCCAGTAAATCCCGACCAGCACGCCTAGTGAGAGAAAGAAATAGGCGACCTGCCTAGCTATGACGAAGCGCGTATCTATCGTTGGGGTCGGAATCTTCAGCTTAAAGGCGTTGACAATCTCTATCCTAGGCAACGAGATAAGAATGTCCAGCGAGATGCTCGCAGAGACAACGAGGGCGAAGAACAGAAACGCTATAGATGCTCTAGGGTTTTCAGCAATCTCCTCCAAGATTCTTCTCGGCCTATAGATTATCTTCACAGGCCTTGCAACAGCGGCGGTAAAAGACATTCTCTGAGCCCCCTAGCTGCTCCCCCTCGAGTGCTGAGACGCTATGAGGGGACGGGCAGCCTCCACGTACTTTGACCTCTCCTCCGCAGATATAGCCCTCCAGATCAGTACTTGTTTCCTCAGGTCGTCGGCGAAGAAGTAGGACTGAACGGCCCAGAGCGAGTCGGAGCCACTCGTCTTACTCATGACGAGGTCGAACAGGTACCGCTTCGACGACTCGTCGTACTGCGAGATTATCTCCACGTTCTGGTTGATTCCCTGCTCGTAGGGGGCCAGGGAAACGGCGAGCTCGAGGTGCAGGAGCCCGTCATCGGTGATGACCGGTGGGTTGACTGCCCTGACTCTAAAGTTGGGCTTCTCCGCCCCGGCGCCCTGGTAGTATTCATGGAGGAAGTACGTGAATGCGGCTGCCTCCTCGAAGGTATCTACGCTCAGGGGCAGCGGCATCCTCCAAACCCCCTCCCGAGGCCTCGTCGGCGGCTTCCACCGCCTCTCCAGGGAGGGGGTCACCAGCATGGCCGCTATTCTGGACGGGTAGATCGACGCTAGTAGGGCGGCGATAATCACTACTCCGAGGGACAGCATGATGAAGATCGAGGCGTAGTTAAGTGTGTAGGCCTGCGGCAGGATACCTATATCTATGAAGAGTCTGTTGAGGAAGAAGCCAAACAAGTATCCGACTAGTGCTCCGAGGGACGCGTAGACTGCTGACTCGACGAGGAAGAGGAAGCTGGAGCCGAGCGGCGGGAGGCCAAGCACGGAGTAGACGGCTATCTCCCTCTTCCTCTCTACGACGCTTCCCATAAGGTTGATGACCGTGTTGAGGGCGCCGATTACTATCAGGGCGGGCACGATCTCCCAGCCCACCGCCTTGAAGCTGGAGACCCTTGACGCCCTGTATGTGGTCCCCCTCTCCCCCACGTAGACAGCCAGGTCCGTGGCCATGGCTAGGTCGCTTGACAGGGATCGGAGGTCGCTTGGGGATGTGTTAGGTCCTGGGTAGATGTTGTATGAGGCCACATAGCCTCCCAGCTGCGTGACTATGCCGAAGGGAGCTACTACAAGCCTGTCCCAGGGTAGGGGCGGAGGTGTCTGCTGGGTCGGGATGGTGGCGCCAAACGCCACCGAGCCAACATAGTAGGGGTTGATCGGGGCCATGGAGAACCCGCTTATCTCTCGGAGAGCCTCAGCCTCCTGCGACGAGAAGATCCCGACCACCCTGAATCGAAGCCCCATCATGTAGACATCGTCTCCTACCCGGAGCTGAAGCGCGTCAGCCATCGCGTCCGGCACTATTATCTCGTACGAATGTAAGTCGCTGAATGTGGAGCCAGCCTTAATTACGCGCGACAGGACCATTTGCGCATCCTGTGGGGTGAGGCCAAGCACTGCGTGGATGTTGTAAGATGACTCGCGGAGCGGGTTCTTGCTCACAGATAGGACCGGCCCGATGTTTGGATATATCGAGGCTGGGTATAACCAGGCGCGTGGAGCAACTATCATCCCCCGCTGCTCGTAGGCCTTCAACGCCTCCATACCCTCGACACCCATAACCCCGCCCACCGGAATAGCGTATCCTATCCGCACTGAGACGCCGTCCATCGGCGCCTCCTGCGGGATGGTTGGGAACATCACGTCGACCGACGGAGCCACGGAGGTAAAGACCGACAGGCCGAGCGTGACCCCTACTATGGACCCGAGGACGAGGGCGGTTCTTAGACGGCGCCGCCTCATGTTCTCAAGAGCCGTGTTGTAGGCCACAGCCGCGATGCCTACCCTGCCCATCTCCATGACGTGCGACCCTAGGAGTCGATACGATATGCTCCTCCTGACCCTCTCCACCTCGTTTCCTAGGACCGAGATGACGATAAGGTAAAGTATGATTGTCAGGAGGCCGAAGACGGCCATTATAGCGGTGCTCATGACTGTGAAGGCTGGATGGACTAAGGTGAAGAGGAGGAAGAAGATGCCGCCGACAAGCGCTATGAATAGGAGCCTTCTACGCCCCTCGCTGTGTACCAAGAGCCTCTCAGTGAAGACGCTGCTTATGACGACTAGGGTGATGAAGAAGAGGCTGGTGGATGAGGAGTCGTTAATGAGACCCATAACCTCGTTATACGCCCTGTAGGCCCATCCCCAAGCCAAGATAGAGTAGGACTGGAATAGGGAGTACTTCTTCTCCCTGAGAGCCTCCTCGGCCAGCGACAGATACTTCTCCGCATGCTCGAGCTTCTGCTCCACACTCAGGGTCCTTACACTCCCTCTGCTCAGAGATTCGTACCTGTGCTTGCTTATGCTGTACATGTCGAGCGCTATCCGATATGCAGTATGGTGCAGCGTTGTCTCTCTCCTCGGCGAGAACCCGACACCCTCCATCTTCTCCGAGGTCGAGTTGACGAGCGCTATGTAGGGGACCCTGGATAGCGCCACGCCAGTCCCTCCAAGCCTCCCAAGAACCATGAAGATATCGCCCGGCTGTGTGAAAACCACGCCGACAGGCTCGTACATGTTGAAGTAAACGCCGTAGAACAATAGGTCGCCTTTAATGATGAAGTTTAGGGGTACTACGGAGGCGCCGCTCGTGTGGTACCAGCCTCCCCCAAGCCCGGCCTGCCCACCGGTTGTGACTGTGGCCCATCCTGGGAGGTGTGGATCGGGGACCAGGGCACTCCTGAAGTTTGTGAGGTCTATCAGGTCGAACAGCTGTGTGGGAATAGCCCTGAAAACAACTACGGATACTTCGTCGAATGGGGCGAGAGGCGAGACGGTGGGCACGATGGATCTCGCGCCATAGATTCCGAGGTCAGGCGCATAGATTATCTCGCCGGTTTCCTCGCTGAAGCCCCACGCCTCTACGAAGTATCTGCTACCTGGGACAAACGGGTATGGGACGAGACCCTTTACCGTGAAGTAGCCGTTCTCGTCGGCGAACGTCATCATCTTATTGAACGGGTAGGGAAGGGGCCAGTAGCCGGAGCTTAGACCCAGACCCACAGCGGTTCCTCCACCCGGCCCATACACGACCGATGCTGTGGGAGTGAAGCCTACATAGATTCTCACCAAGAGGTTTGGTACTGGTCGGTACCAGCCCACCGACGCATTATACGTCGTTACACGCCCCCTAAGCTCTATAAAGCCCGCGTACTCTGCGAAACCCCCGGGCTGTACAAACACTCTGGCTGGGGAGACGCTCTGCCAGCTGATTCCAAGCTCGTTCTCATTGAGGAACGAGTCTATGATGTGCGCGATAGCATACATCTGCGGCTTTAGGGATGGGATATCCACTAGAGCTAGGTCATTTACGGGCGTTCCGATCCAGTATCTGGACGTCTGGGCCGAGTGTATTGTGAAAGCTATGCCCCTGGTCTGCTCGGCTGGCTCGGTATCAAGCATGTAGGGATACTGCTGTGACCCCCAATACATACCGTTTGTGAAGAATTCTGCGATGAATGAGGTAGGCTCGACACCAACCATTTTCCGGAGATTGTCAACGAAGCCTGGATCATGAATGTAGTTTGTGAATATCTGCTTCCTCACCCACGCGTATCTAACAGTTATTCCTCCGGCGTTGCTTGTAGTCGCGTAGAGGCTTAGGGCGCTTCCCCTAACCAAGTCGAGACCAACCCCACGTGGATCTAGGTCCCCTATCCCTATCATCATCATCGGCCTAAACTTCCCTCTATCCACCTCGGCGGAGAAGTAGAACCTGTCCACGAAACTTCTGGGCCCCTCGAGTCCTTGCCAATGCCCGCTGAAGAATACGAACCAGGTGTTCCAGAGAGGCCTATTGGCCGAGAAGTATTTCGCGAGCTCTAGGAGTAGGGAGGGCGCAACCGCCTCCATGGCGCCCGGCGAGAGGGCTGGCACGGCAGACCAGCTATCAAAGCGCGCGGCTAGAAGAATGGCCTCAGACCTATCAGCATTCCTTCCCTCGAGGACGCCAATCACGTTGTACGCGGTCTTCTCTACATACCGCATATTGACGTGGACCGTGGCCCCCGCACCACTCTCAGCCAGACCGATGAGTTTCTCACCGACAGCTCTATCCACGTAGAGCCTCGGAAAGTTGATCGGCGCGTCTACGAACTTTTTGATCGATTCTTGATAGGGGGGTACCGTGGGGGGCGCTATGAATACGACGGCTCTAGCTCCCAGCTTGGCCGCATTTATCCAGTTAGATCCGCTCATATAGTCCATCAGAACTATCGCATTTTCGACCTCCTTTCCATCGAAGTTCTCTAGGTCCCCTCTACCTACATAGATGAGGTGGCCTGAAACACCTTCCGCTGTGGTTCTCGAGACCTGTACACCGTTGGGCCATACTGCAAAGGCTTCAAGCCTAGACTTCTCGCCGTCAAGCTCCACTTCTATCCAAGAGCCGAGGTCTATCGGAACAACTACACTATAGTTATGTATGATCACCCTAAGCCCCATCGCCTTCAGCCTCTCAGCGATGTAGTTGGCCGCCTCGTAGTGTCCCTGATAACCCGTGACCCTACTACCTAGTCCGCTGAGATACTTGATGTGAATCATAATGGCTTCTTGGTCGATGGCGTCGGGCCCTATCCTCGCGGCCGTGGCCTGCTGCCCCATTGTGGTGGGTGTGAGGAGCGAGAAGGCGGCGGAGGCCAGTAGCAATACTGATAGCGCGTATACGATTAGTGGTGCGGAGGCCTCCTTCTCTCTGCGCGTGAGCATTTAGTTTACCCACTAATCCACGCGTTGAGGTGCTTATCAATCTTTTCACGTACTGGGACCTTAGTCCCTTGATCTTACTCTCTCCGAAAAGCACTTTGAGTGGCGTGAGTAGCCTCAGCGCGAGGTTCTCGGCTATAACCGAGCTAGACAGGTCCTTCAGGAGGAGGTTATAGGTGGTGATGATTGTCCTTACGTTGTCTCTCTGCTGTATTCTGATGTAGTCTCGCTCAGAATCATGTAAAACGAGCCGTTCATATATTATGTTGCCCCAAGCTCTGACCGGGTACTCGAAGGCCGCGACCTCCCGCCCTAAAGCAGCATCGCCTAGCCCCAGCGCCGCGCCGGAACGAGCCAATCCACTCTCCACACCTGTTCTAAGTTAGGTCTCAGTCTTTTATAACACTACGCGCGAAGGGGATTAATAGAGAGAGATTTTGGTCGTTTGTTAGTCTGGCCTTGGAAATCCGTATAGTGTTGTCTGTCCTTTTCCCCTGAATATTACCTCGTTTCCCCAGCATTTCTCTTGGGAGTATTAGTCCCTTTGATGCTTTATGTATCCTAGTGGTAGTTCTTTGGCTCCCTCTATGAGGTATAGAATGTTTCCATCCATTTGTAGGTTTTTCTATTTGTATTTTATTGCCCAGTACTGTTTGCTGTAGAGTATCTTGACTATTATCTTCTTGAACCCTCTACTCTCTCTATTCTTCTCAGGACGGGGTTTGGAGTGATTCTTATGAACGGTTTGTCCAGCTCTTAGTGAGTGCAGGGTTGGTGATGGCCCGACTATTGAGGCCACTATTCCTTATATGCGGTGCTGGTGGAGGGTCTTATCCGAGCAGGTGATGCGGATGTGGTTGGTGGTGACTGATTCGGGGATCGAGGTGGGGAGGGTTCTGAACATTACTCCGACCCCAGACGGAGTCGTGATTGTGCAGAACGTGTAGGATGGCAGGCTGAGGACATGGATGATACCCTCCATCGCGACGCTTAGGTGTCTGATATACGAGGCGACGGTTGGAGAGACGCCGCCGAGAATCTACCACCAACTTAACTCAATGGTCCTAGAGAGGGAGTAGATAGAGAGGTTCCACATAGTTGCGAGGCCATACGAGATAAAGACACAGAATGAGGGGTGTAGTGGGCGGAGAGATGCCTGCCGCTGGCGCTTCGGATCAAGCTGTACAATGATGTTGTTGCCCTTCGGAGACGCGGTCTGACATATAGAGGGATCATCGGGGAGATCTATCGAAGATACGGAGTCAGGATATCTGAGTCGTCGATAAGCGAGTGGCTACGCGGGGTGCATAACCCATACAACGGAAGAAGGATATCTTCGCTAGAACTGTTGAAGCCCTCTGAGGAGTTGGCGTACGTGATAGGTGTGAAGGTCGGTGACGGATACACTTATAGGAGAAGACGCACCATCAAAGGCTACAATGACGTAAAAATAGGTCTTAAGGCTAGGGATGGGAGTTTGTCGAGGAGTTCGCTAGGTGTCTTGCAAAGGTTCTGGGCAGGAAACAAATAAGGCCGAGATTTAGGGATGACGTAGGAAAATATGTCGTTGAAGTTAAGTCGAAGACGCTCTACGAGCTTCTGAAAAAGCCGGTAGACCTCCACAGACTGAAGAAATATATTGAGCATTGCGAGAAGTGCGTTGCGGCTTTCATCAGGGGCTTCGCGGACTCGGAAGGAAGTGTTGACAAGAATGGACACATATTTATCCTCAACACCGACCAGAGACTACCCATATATGTTAAGGAGCTTCTTAGGAGACTTGGCATAGAGTCAACGGGGCCAAGAATTCATGTCCGGCGAGGAACTATATTCTATGATCCTAGGACGGGGAAGAAATACACACATGACAAGGATGTATATGTGATCTATGTTCGAGCCAGCAGTAATATGAGCTTCTACAGATAGGTGGGCTTCACTATTAGGAGGAAGCAGATACGGCTAGAAAGCTACATCAAGAGAAGCACTAGAAAACTTACCCCTCCCCCAACCATTTCTCCCCATTCAACATCCTCAAAATAATAACTAATATGGGGCCCGGCGGGTCTAGACATGTTCCTAAACTTCGCGTGAGAGGTGAGGCTCGAGGGGCCTGCATCGCTCCTGCCAAAGCTTTTATGTTGCGAGAAGGCGGCTAAATCCGAGGGAGCTTGAGGGAATTCAGAGTAGGGATTATAGGTTGTGGAGGGATCGCGCAGAACGTACACATTCCTGGATACCAGAAGCTAGAGAGTGTTAAGGTCGTGGCCTGCTGCGACGTGGTTGAGTCCGTCGCCATGAAGGCGGCCGAGAAGTTTGGGATACCTCGCTACTACACGGACTACTCGAAGATGCTGGAGCGAGAGAAGCTTGACGCCGTAAGCGTATGCACACCAAACGCACTGCACAAGGAGCCTACGATCCTGGCCCTCGAGAGCGGTGCCCACGTGCTCGTTGAGAAGCCCATAGCAACGAGTGCCGAGGAAGGCGCCGCGATGGTTCGCGCGGCTAAGAAGGCTGGCAGAATACTGATCGTGGGGTTCCAGGAGAGGTTCAACCCCTACGGGATGGTGATTAAGAGGTTCGTGGAGAACGGCGATATCGGTTGGATCTACTATAACAAGGCAGTCTATCTGAGGCGGAGAGGCGTCCCAACGTGGGGGGCGTTCTTGGATAAGAAACTCCAGGGGGGAGGAGCCCTCATAGATATCGGGGTTCACGCCCTAGACTTGGCGATGTATCTCCAAGGATTTAAGAAGCCCGTGAGCGTGTTGGGGAAGGTCTATACCCTGTTCGGAAAAAGCGAGGAGGCGGCTCAGGCCAACGCTTGGGGGCCATGGGACCCATCCAAGTTCGAGGTAGACGACAACGCGCTGGGGGTGGTGAATATGGAGGACGGCTCAACTCTCATACTGGAGGTCTCTTGGGCGAGCCATCTAAAGTCGACCGGCTCCTTCAACGTTATTCTCCGGGGCACCAAGGGTGGGGCCCAGCTCGACCCCCTCGAGATCTACATGGATAAGAACGGTGTCGCGGCCGACGTAACACCAATCCTTCACGGAAAGAAGCCCGACTGGAGGGAGCAGTCATACATGAAGATTCAGAGGTTCATAGAGTCGATTATTGCTGAGAAGCCCCTCTACGCCCCTGGGGAGGAGGGCGTGATCGTCCAGGCGATCATCGACGCGATCTACAAGTCCTCGCAGACGGGTAGGGTCGAGCCCGTGAACATACCTCCAATGTGAGGACGATGGGTGTCGAGAGGATGCAGTACGTCAATTTGGGTAGGAGCGGGCTCAAGGTCTCGAGGATATGCCTAGGCTGCCTATCATTCGGAGACGCGAGAGGCTGGATGGTGGGATACTCCGAGGCTAGGAAGGTCTTCGAGAAGGCCTGGGATCTCGGCATAAACTTTTTCGACACTGCCAACGTGTATTCTCGCGGACGGTCAGAAGAGATTCTCGGGCAGCTCCTAGAGGGGAGGCGGGAGGACGCCGTAGTGGCGACTAAGGTTTTCGGCGAGATGGGCCCAGGACCAAACCAAAGGGGCCTATCAAGAAAACACATTATGTGGCAGGCTCGGGAGTCGCTGAGAAGGCTCAACACGGACTATATCGACCTATACCAGATCCATAGGTGGGACTACGAGACCCCGATAGAGGAGACGCTTAGGACTCTGACAGACCTCGTGAATATGGGGAAGGTCCTCTACATTGGAGCCTCGAGCATGTGGGCCTGGCAGTTCACAAAGGCCATCTACATAAGCAGGATGCGCGGCTACGCCGAATTCGTCAGCATGCAGAACGTCTACAACCTCCTCTACCGCGAGGAGGAGCGCGAGATGATACCCTTCTGCAAGAGCGAGGGAATAGCAATCATACCTTGGAGCCCCCTAGCTGTGGGCGTCCTCTCAGGCAGGTACTTGGTTGGCGACAGGCTAGTCGTCGGCGAGAAGGATCTGGAGAGGATCAGACCCGGTACCCCTGACTACAGGGCCTACATAGAGCCTCCTGAGAATGCGGAGATAGTTAGGAGGGTTGTAGAGCTGGCTAGGAGTAAGGGTGTGAAGCCTTCTCAGATAGCGTTGGCGTGGCTCTTTAAGAAGGGTGTGACTTCGCCGATCATAGGCACGACTAATCCTGAACATGTTGTCGAGGCTGTTGAGTCTCTTGAGATAAACCTAAGCGACGACGAGGCAAGATACTTGGAGGAGCCCTACCGGCCTAAGCCCGTGTTCGGGCACAGGTAGCAGCGTCCAGATTTTTTAGAGCATTATCCCCGGGTTAAGGATGTTGTTTGGATCGAGGAGAGACTTGATCTTCCTCATTAGCTCGAGGGCCCTGCCATGCTGCTCCTCCATGAACTCTCTCTTCTCTATCCCTATCCCGTGCTCGGCCGAAACAGCGCCTCCGAGTTCGATGGCGTATCTACTTAGCTCCGCGTTTGCCTTGTGAGCCCTCTCCCACTCATCTCTGTTTCTCCTATCCGTGAGCCAGTTGGCGTGTACATTCCCATCTCCAAGATGTCCCATGACCCCAACCCTCACCCCATATTTCTCGGCGAGTTCGTAGGCCTTCTTGACGGCGTCGAGCAGCCTCGAGAGGGGCACTATGATGTCTCCTATTATTGGTGATCTGCAGGCCTTGAGGATTGAGGGGTAGGCTCCTCTACGTGCCTCCCATATCCTCTCGCTCTCCTGGACGCTCTTGGGAACCACCACCTCGACGGCGCCTCCGCTTCTGAGGATGTCCACAGCATCGTTGATCTCCTCCTCGAGACCCGCGGCGGAGTAGCTATGGAACTCTAGGATAATCATGCATTCTCTCTGGGGAAGGTCTAGCTTGGCCCAGTCGGATATCAGTTTGAGGTGGGTCTTGTCGAGAAACTCTATCGCACCCGGCTCAAGACCCGATAACCTTATCGTGTTTATGCACTTGACCCCTGCCTCGATCGAGTCGAAGTATGCCGCCACCGTTCTCCTGTTCCTCGGGAGCGGCCTGAGCCGTAGCGCCGCCTCGGTTATTACTCCGAGCGTGCCCTCGGAGCCCACCATCATCCGAGCGAGGTCGTATCCGATGGAGTACTTGAAGACGCGGGAGCCGAGGCGGAGGTCGAGACCCACTGGGAAGACGACTCTCAGGGCGAGGACGTAGTCCCTTGTGGCACCATACTTCACCGCTTTAAGGCCGGATGCGTTGTTCGCTATCATGCCGCCGATGGTGCACGACCTGCCGCTGGCTGGGTCCGGTGGGAAGAAGAGGCCGTGAGGCTCGAGCTCCCTGTTAAGCTGGTCGTATATTACTCCAGGCTCCACATCCACCTGCATATCGAGGGGCCTCACCTCGACTATGTGGTTCATCTTGGACATGTTCATGACTATGCCACGGTATCTTGGGACACTGGCCCCAGTCAGGCCTGTCCCACCTCCCCGCACCGTGACGGGTATCCTCCTGCTCGAGGCGTAGCTAAGTATCTTCAGGACCTCCTCACTGCTCTCGGGCCACACGACCGCCTCCGGGAGAGACATATCCCCAGAGTAGGCGTCCAGCGCGTTTGTCACTAGGTCGAAGTCCTCGGTAGAGATGTCGTCCGGCCCTACGACCGCTTTTAGAGACTCGATGTCCCTTCCCTCAACCGGGTTATACTCCAAGGCTCGTCCCCCTCCACATACGCCCCCTAAAACGACTGCCAGTCCTCCTCGAGGGCCTTCCTTAGGTCCTTAGTCTCGCCCCGCTTCTGAACCATGAGGCGCGTCTCTACCTTAACGTTGAGGCCAAGCCTCCTGAAGAGGGCGAGAAGGTCCCCTGAATCGATAGGCGTCTCAACCCGTCCTTCCCGGATTGCCTTAACGAGCGCCGCGGCTACTCGCCGCACAAGCTCGGGATTCTCCGTCAGGGCAGCATCTATCACCTCCTCACCCCTCCCCTCCACGTTCTTCTTCAGCTCCTCTACAGGATCTGTCTGGGCCTTCTCCGTCGCGGCCTCGGTGGCTTCCCGTTGCTTGGCAAGCTCGTTCAGCCTCTGCCTCATCTTTCGGAGCCTAAGTAGCTTAAGAGTTAGATCCTCGTCGGACAATCCGCATACTTATTCTCTGAGGCTGCCTTAAAATGTTGCCCAATTTTCATGTCTAGCAGGGGTATCCGTATAGTGTTGTCTGTCCTTTTCCCCTGAATATTACCTCGTTGCCCCACTAGTCTAGCTGTGTTGGTATGTTTCCGTGTTCTATGCCTAGTATGTGTCTTGGTTTAGATTTCTCCTTCTCCAAGCTCTTAATGTTTGTTAGTGTGTGGTAGATTTCTCTTGGTAGTATTGGTCCCTTTGAGGTCTTATTTATCTTGGCAGTAGTTCTCTTGAGCATGGTGAGGCCGGGTTAGGGATGACCCGGCTGTTGGGGCCGCTGCTCTTTATATGTGGGGGCGGTGGAAGGATCTTCCCGAACGGGTGATGGGCATGGAGAGGGAGAAGATGGTGGTGATTGATTCGGGGATAGAGATGGCTCATATATGAGGCCACTGCTGGAGAAACACCGCCGAAGATCCACCACCTACCACCACTCAACTCGATAGTCCTAGAGAGAGCAGATAGAGAGGTTCCACATAGTAGCGAGGCCATACGAGATAAAGACACAGAATAAGGAGGTGTAGGGATATTGAAGTTCTATGCAGATGTCCACAGGACTAAGAAGAATAGCGAGAGATTCAGGATAACATACTCTACTGACGGAATAACTTTCAAGCATATAGACAGGCTCGGCGAGATCCCGGCTGGGCCTGGAGACAGGCTATTCATGGATACAATACCACCCCAGCATACTGACGGTGCTATAGAACTTCTGAGAAAGGGAGTGGGGGTCTATTATCTTAGGAGGCTTACGCTTATTGAGAAGATGCGCGGAGAGCTTAGGCTGCCGAGGACCGCTAGGGGAGACATAAGGGGATTGATGAGTATTGAGGAGGGGTGGTTCAGGAGGGTTACCGAGGACTTCCTAGTTATGCGGAGGATGATTCTGGCACACAGGTCTCTATCGAAGACTCATCAGCAACTACTAAATAAATACAGGGCTTTGTCTGAGGCTGAGAAGGTGGTTCTGAAGCCAGCAATCTCTTCTATCGAAAAACAGTTGGAGGAGATGGCGAAAAAGATAGATGGGGAGGCTGGCAGAAGACTTCCGGCCTATAATGTGCTTCTTGAGGGGCTGGGGATAGACGATAGTTTGGCTGGCAGGGAGGCCCTGGCAGAGCTGCTAACATATGCGGATTTTGTTGATAGTTCTCTGAGGGGTTTGAAGAAGCTTTTAGGACTCTACAAACCGACTAGCTCGTCGAGAACAGATTATTGGAAGCTATACGATGGTAAGTTACGTTATGCAGTCCACAGACTCGCGATGGCTTTCTATAATAATAGGCCAAATGGACGCCAATGCTGGGAGCTGGTGAAAAAGATCAGGCAGCTAGTGGTGACTGCTTCGGGCACCGGGATAGGCCCCCGGCAGCGAGGGGGAAAACCCCACAACTATACACACCGGGGGCTTAAGGCTTTTAATCGCCGGAGCATATTCTCCGGCGGGCTGCTGCCTTATAATTCCGGTGTCTGGGGTTCTTAGGCTTGCTGCCGGGGTCATATAGACTAACCAACCCCTCCCCCACTCTTTCCTCCTATTATCGGGATTGGATTTTGTTCTGCGGCTTAATTAGTTCTTTAAAGCCTTAAGGCGCTCACCGAGAAGCAGCGCCTAGCCTTGCTGGGACTCATCCCTGCCGACCGTCTTGCCTCTCTCGCGGGAGGCGCGCCTGGCCGCTCGGCGATAGTATTGTATGGGGTTCTTTATTCCGGGGCAGAGCCGGCCCTCCTCGACGCACAGTCCGTGAACCCTCATGGTGCTGCATGAGGGGGGCGTGTATTTGACCCTGCTGCCCCTCTGGCCTGCTATGTGTTCTGTCTGGTATCGGGCTATCTTCTCGTTGAAGTCGCTTCTCTGGCTATACATCGCGACGACCTGGTCCACGGTGTATCCTGCGTTTATCATGAAGGCGGCGAGGGCGAAGTTGGCGAAGTGGCCGACCGACTGCCCCGCGAGAAGCTCATCCCTTATCCTAGCCATGCAGGGCGGCCAGAACCTCTCGCTGACTTGATGCACACTCTCGTCGTATCTACGCCTCTCGGCCAGCTTGGCCCTTATCCTCTGTAATAGCCCTTCGAGGGGGTCTGGGAGCGGGAGGCCCTCCGCTTCCCTTACCCTCTGGAGGATCCTCCTCTGTATGGCCTCGACAGCGAGTCGCGCGAGCTCCCTCGGCGTAAGGTAGACCCAACCCCTCCTAACTAGGCGGTTCACGAGCTTCCACTCGAGGGAGTCGATCCGGGAGGCAAGCTCTAGGTAGTTGTGGACCGCGACTCGGTATAGCCCGGCCTGAGAGACCTCCTCGGGCGGGGAGGGCTCGATCCTGAGCCCTAGCTCTGTCCTCATGAGTCCCACCACTGTGTCCGGAGCCTCACGCTCTAGGAAGCTACCGCTCCTTATGGCCTCGGCGAGGGCCCACCTCCTGGCCAGCCAGTTGTCCCTCGTCGCCGCGACTAGGATTAGGGCGATTGGAAAGCTCAGGATCTCTACCTCAAAGTCGCTTTCAAGCCCGATGTCCGCCTCCTCTCCCTTCTCGATTGCGCGGAAGATCCTTTCCAAGGCCCTATCCACGTCTCTCCTATGGCGCTCGAGAGCGAGCTCCTCCAGCCTGACCCCCCGAGAAGCCAGCACCCTCCTAGAGGCGCTTATGAATGGGTACTTGGCCAGCAGCTCCTCGGTGATCAGCAGAGGCCTCTCCGCCACGTCACCTAATGACTCGCTGATCGCTTATTAGTATAGTCCTCCGTATACCCCTAGGCATTCACATTCAGCCAGGTGTGGCTTAATATTTTTAGCCCCATGCACGGCATAGCTAGGAAGGCTACAGAGAATGGTTGGCAGGGCAGATAGAGCGCTGCTGGATAGGATGGCGGGATATTTCGTCAGGGAGGGCTATGCCGCCACGGTTCAGGACGGCGTCGTAAAGTTTTGGCGCGAGGGCGTCAGAGGCGCTGCGTGGGTGGTCTCCGAGGACGCGGGACTGAACGAGATAGTTTCCTCAATCATGGGCGCGACAGAGTATGCGGCTGAGAGAGGCGTCTCGTACGTGGTCCTCCCGGCCCACCTCTCCCGCAGGATAGACGAGAGCCACTTCTGGACCTTCGGCGTCGGGCTCCTAACCTACGATCAATACGGAATCAAGGAGGTCCTCCACCCTAGGGGTAGGAGGGGTGGGAGCGAGAAGCGCGAAGAGCAGGTGGGTGGGGGTGAGGTTGAGAGGCTCCACGCCGAGCTCAGAGCGCTGGCTGACAGGGTCGCGAAGCTTGAGGAGGAGGTTGAGAGGGTGAGGGGGCTCGAGGAATTGGAGTCGAGGATCTTGAGGCTTGAGAGGATCGTCAGGGGACTGCAGCAACCGGCCGAGAGGCTGGTCGAGGCCGCTCCCATGGCCCAGGAGGCCCCAGTTAGGCCAGTTCTAGAGGCCGTCACCCGCAAAAGCAAGTCTGACCAGCTGCCCTCCTTCCTTATAGATAATCCATGGATTGAGGTTTTGGCCCAGCGAGGATGAGCGGGTCGGCGCCTATCGGATCTCGATGTACTGATAGGCCTCAGTGAGGTTTGAGAAGGCGTAGTGGACCCTGTTAAACGGTCTCCTCAGCTCAGCCACGTCCTGCCTCACTTTCTTGGGGTCCTCGCCCTTCACAATAACCCTCGATATTAGGCGGGCGATCTCCTTCATCTCGCTCGGACCCATGCCGAGGCGCGTAACCTCTTGGACTCCGATCCTGATGCCGCTCGGGTTACGGTAGTCCGTCTTCAGCTCGTAGTCCTTCGGGATGAGGTTCCTGTTCAGTACTATGCCGGCCTCCTCCAGCTTCTTCTCAGCATCCATCCCGCCCATGAACTTGCTTATGTCGATCAATATGATGTGGGACATGGTGTATCCGAGGTGCTCATATAGTGGGGAGAGGCCCTCCTCGTGTAGAGACGCGGCGAGCTCCTTCGCGTTCCTTACTATCGCGGCAGCATACTCGCGGTAGAAGGCTAGGGCCTCGGCTAGCGCTATCGCTACACCCGCGACTGCGTGGAGGTGGTGGTTTGAGTGGAGGGGCGGAAACATCACCTTCTTAAGCTCATCGGCGTACTTCTCCTTGCTGACCACCATTCCGTGCTGTGGCCCCGCCAGCGTCTTGTGAGTGCTCATGGTCATCACATCCGCACCCTCCCCCAGGGGGTCTTGGAATGTCCCCCCAGCGATCAGACCAGCGACATGGGCGGCGTCGTAGACCACCGCGGCTCCGTACTCCGCCGCGAGCTGGGAGATTTCGCGCACGGGGTGTGGGAAGAGGAACACGCTGGCTCCAAGCATGAAGATTCGGGGCTTCTTGACCCCCTCCCTCTCGAGGCGTCTGCGCGTGGCGTCGACATCTATGTTGAACCTCTCATAGTCTACCTCGTATCTCACGACCTCAAGCCCCCTCACCCTACCAGCCGTGCCGTTCCAGGAGCGCTTTCCGTGGCTAATGTGACCGCCGTGGGGGACCGCGAGGGCTACCATGACGTCGCCCGGCTCCGCGAGGGCGGTGTAGGCGGCTAGGTTAGCCATCACACCCGAGATGGGCCTCAAATCTGCAAAAGGCGCATGGAAGACCTCCTTTGCGAGCTCTATTCCGATAAGCTCCACCTCGTCAATCCACCTGCACCCCGCGTAGATCCTCTCGCCGGGATAACCCTCCGCATACCTGTTCCCGAAGTCGCTCGCCAGAGCCTCTCTAACCGCGGGGCTCGGTACATTCTCGCTCGCGACCAGCGGAATCGCGGCCCGGAAGAACTCGTGGTGTGCCCTCAAGCAGTCGAGGACGCGCTTATAGTAGCCGTATCCCCTCTCGTAGAGTTCTCGCTGCCGAACGTCCTGAGTAACCATTCGCAAAAAGCTGTCTCCACCCCTATATATACTAACTCTATTGTTTCTATTTATCGTGTTTAGGATATCCGTATAGTGTTGTCTGTCCTTTTCCATGAATGTGACTTCGTTTCCGCATAAGCCCAACTGTATTGGTACGTTGCCGTGTGTTGGGGCCATTACTCTTTATAGGTGGGGCCGGTGGGGCTTCTTATCCGAGCAGGTGATGGGGAATGAGGGGGATGGTGGAGAGGTTCCACGTTGTGGCGTGGCCATATGAGGTAAAGACACAGAACGAGGGGGTGCAGGGATGTTGAAGTTCTACGCAGATGTTCAGATGTTCATAGGACTAAGAAGAATAGCGAGGGATACAGGATAACATACTCTACTGACGGAACGACTTTCAGGCACGTAGACAGCTTCAGCGGGATGCCGGCTGGGCCCGGAGATCAAGTATTGGTGGATACACTACCGGTCCAGCACACGGACGGCGCGATAGAACTTATGAGGAGAGGGGTGGAGGTCTATTATCTTAGGAGGCTTACACTGATTGAGAAGATGCGCAGGGAGCATAAGTTGCCGAAGACTGCTAGGGGAGACATCAAGGCATTGATGAGTGTTGAGGAGAGGTGGTTTAGGAGGATTACTGGGGACTTCCTAGTTATGCGTAGGATGATACTGGCCTATAGGTCTCTATTGAGGAGCCATCAGCAACTGCTGAACAAGTATAGGGCTTTGTCTGAGGTTGAGAAGGTGGTTCTGAAGCCAGCTATCTGATCCATAGAGAAGCAGATGGTGGAGATGGCTAGGATGATTGTTGGGGAGGCTGGTAGGAGGTATCCGGCCTATAATTGGCTAGTTGATAGGCTGGGTATTCGTGGGAATATTAAGGCGCTGGAGGCTTTGGCCGAGCTGATACCGTATGTTGGCCAGCCGATGGGTCTCAGAAAGATGATTAACCTTCTGGGCTTGTTCAGACCGTCCGTGGGAGAAAGAAGATCTATTGCGGGTATTTGAGGCGTGCTTTGCAGAGGCTGACGGCTTCAGCAAACAACACCACATCATTTCAACTGACCGCGGAGAGGAAGAAGGAGGTGTTATCGAGAGTCTGGAGGATATATAGGCAGGAAGTCCTTGGGAGGCTGGCCATGCCGACGCAGGGATAAAACCGGAGGCCGGCATGACGCATAGTTTAACGAGCACCCCGCTGTCGGGTGCTTTGATGGGTGGATAAACGTCCGGCCTCCTCTAAGGGTTTCCCAGATGCTGCACGGATGGCCAGCCACCCCTCCCCCCTTCTTCCCCTTTACAATAAATTTAAATTGATATTTAGTTGGTTTAATATGGCGTTATGGTGGTTATGATTGATGAAAGCTTGGCGAGGCCTTCATTAAACCGACTAAATAATGGTTTAATCGTTTATCCACCCCCACCATCCTAGGCATACAAGCCGGGTGCGGGTGGGCGAGGTGGCGCGAAGTGAGGTGAAGCCGCTTTACGACGTGAGCCTCATAACCGACTACGATGTATACCTCTTTAGGAGCGGGACGCACTACCGGCTATACGAGAAGCTGGGCGCCCACATAACCGAGCGGGAGGGCGAGAGCGGCGTCTTCTTCGCCGTCTGGGCACCAAGCGCCGAGAAGGTCTCGGTCATCGGCGAGTTTAACGGCTGGGACCCGGATGTCAGCCCCCTGAGAAAGAGGGGCGACGGCTCCGGGATATGGGAGGGCTTCATACCCGGCCTCGGGCAGGGAACGCTCTACAAATACAAGGTGTTTGGGAGAGGAGGATACGTCGCTGACAAGTCAGACCCCTTCTCCTTCTTCTTCGAGGCGCCTAGGACGGGGGCCGCCTCGGTGGTCTGGAGCCTCGACTACTCGTGGGGCGATGAGGAGTGGATGAGTGGACGCCGGAGGGCTAACTCGCTTAAGTCTCCCATCAGCATATACGAGGTCCACCTAGGCTCTTGGCGCCGCGCTCCAGAGGAGGCTGGGCGGCACCTGACCTACCTTGAGCTCGCCGAGCAGCTACCTAGATACGTCTCGGAGATGGGCTTCACGCATGTGGAGTTCCTGCCAATCATGGAGCACCCGCTCTACGCCTCGTGGGGGTACCAAGTCAGCGGATACTTCGCCCCGACCTGTAGGTATGGGAAGCCACAGGACTTCATGCGCCTGATAGACGCGCTACACCATGAAGGCATCGGCGTTATCCTCGACTGGGTGCCATCCCACTTCCCCCGCGACGAGTACGGGCTCGCCTACTTTGACGGGACACACCTCTACGAGTACGAGGACCCGAGGATGAGGATACACCCCGACTGGGACAGCCACATCTTTGACTATGGGAAGAACGAGGTGAGGTCCTTCCTGATAAGCAGCGCACTCTTCTGGCTCGACAAGTATCACGCGGACGGCTTGAGGGTTGACGCCGTGGCCTCTATGCTCTACCTCGACTACTCGAGGCCGCCGGGCGGCTGGGTGCCCAACATATACGGTGGTAAGGAGAATCTCGAGGCGATAGCCTTCCTCAGGGCGCTGAACGAGGCCGTCTACAGATATTATCCAGAGGTCCAGACGATAGCCGAGGAGTCGACGGCATGGCCTAACGTCTCTAGGCCGACCTACATAGGGGGTCTAGGTTTCGGCCTCAAGTGGAACATGGGCTGGATGCACGACATGCTGTTCTACTTCTCGAGGGACCCGATCTATAGGAAGTACCACCACGACATACTCAAGTTCGTCGCGTGGTACGCCTACTCGGAGAACTTTGTTCTGCCGCTCTCGCATGACGAGGTTGTTCATGGGAAGGGCTCCCTCCTATCCAAGATGCCGCTTGACCCGTGGCAGAAGTTCGCCAACCTCAGGGCCCTATACGGCTTCATGTACGCCTTCCCCGGGAAAAAGCTCCTCTTCATGGGTGGGGAGTTCGGACAGTGGGCCGAGTGGAGCCACGATAGGAGCCTCGACTGGCACCTCCTACGATATGAGCCACACAGGGGCCTCCAGAGGCTCGTCAAGGACCTGAACAGGCTTTACAGGAGCGAGCCCGCACTCCACACAGGCGACACGGATCCGAGGGGCTTCGAGTGGATCGACGCCAACGACTGGGAGCAGAGTGTCATATCATTCCTGAGGAAGGACGTGGATGGGGAGGGGGTCGTGATGGTCGTCTGCAACTTCACCCCTGTCCCGAGGACCGGCTATAGGGTTGGGGCGCCGGTGGCGGGCTACTGGCGGGAGATACTGAACACGGACGCTGCGGAGTACGGTGGCTCGGGCTGGGGCAACATGGGGGGAGTCGAGGCCGAGGAGATAGGTTTCCACGGAAGGCCCGCCTCCCTCCCGCTCACACTCCCACCACTGGCCTGCCTGTATCTTAAGCCCAAGGAAGATGCTGAGCGGAGAGGGATAAACAGGGGCGTCGCTCACCTCGCGCTATAAGTTTTTTGAGGGGCTGAGCGGTCTATTGGGCGATGAGTTCTGAAAAGTGGGAGGGCTACTCGGGCCTCCTGCTCGAGATGATTAGGGTCGCGGGCTGCGAGGTCGGAGACGAGGTCGAGGTCGAGAGGCCTGATGGCTCGAGGTTCCGGGGGCTCCTCATGTCTAAAACCGAGCTCTCCGCCGAGAACATAATAGTCATCAAGCTCCCCAACGGCTACAACGTGGGTGTCGCAGTCGACCCTTCCTGCAGGATCAGGAGGATAGCGCCGGGCCGCCGGCCGGCCTTCACAAGGCCGCCAACTCCGCCCCAGAAGCCAGACCTCCCGAGGGTCAGGGTGATAGGCACGGGCGGGACGATCGCCAGCAGAGTGGACTACAGGACAGGCGCCGTTAGGCCCGCAATCTCCTCCGAGGACCTTGTCTCGCTTGTCCCTGAGCTCTACGACGTGGCCTACGTAGAGGCTGAGGTTCTCCTCTCGGTCTACAGCGAGGATCTTACGGTGAAGGAGTGGGAGCGGATCGCGGAGAGGGTCTACCAAGTGGTTAGGGAGGGAGGGAGGGGTGTTGTCCTGACCCACGGGACAGACACGATGCACTACACGGCGGCCGCCCTGAGCTTCGCCCTCCAGAGGCCGCCGGTCCCGATAGTTCTGGTGGGTGCGCAGAGGAGCAGCGATAGGCCCTCGAGCGATGCGGCAACCAACCTTATAGCAGCGGTCTGGACCGCCGCCAGGGCTCCGTTCGGCGAGGTCGTGCTCGCGATGCACTCTTGGCACTCGGACGATGAGGTCGCGATACATCGAGGCACTCGCGTCGTCAAGATGCATACGAGCAGCAGGAACGCCTTCAGGAGCGTCAACGCCGGCCCGCTCGCGCTATACAGGTCCGGCTCCCTCGAGATTCTCGACGCGGACTACCATCCCCGCGGGCTGGACGGCTTCGTCTATGCACCGGGCTTCAGCGACAGGGCCGCCCTCGTGAAGTTTTATCCCTCGATGGGGCCGCAGATCCTAGAGTACCTTGAGGCGAGCGGGTTCCGGGGGGTGGTGATAGAGGGGACCGGGCTGGGCCATGTCGCTAGGAGGTGGATACCCGTGATCAGGAGACTCACCGATTCAGGCTTCTTCGTGGGGATGTGCTCCCAGTGCAGGTTCGGCCGCGTCAACATGCGGGTCTACAACACGGGGCGCGACCTCCTAGCTGCTGGGGTGACACAGCTCGAGGACATGCTTCCAGAGGTGGCCCTCGTGAAACTTATGTGGACCCTGAGCCGCGTCGGCGACCTAGAAGGTGTTCGGGAGCTGATGTTGCGGCCCATCGCCGGCGAGATCGGCGCCAGGATCCTACCGGAGGTGGCTTGCAACTGGACTACAAGGAGCTAGGCCTGAGGGTCGGCCTCGAGATACATAGGCAGCTCGACACTAGGAGGAAGCTCTTCTGCCCCTGCAGCACCTCCCCTCCCCTCCGTGGGGGGGCGAGGATCGAGGTCGCGCGGTACCTTAGGGAGACACAGAGCGAGCTCGGGGAGGTCGACCAGGCGGCGAGGTTCGAGTCGAGAAGGATGCGGAGGATCGTCTATCTCTCAGACCCCTCGGCGACGTGTCTTGTGGAGCTGGACGAGGAGCCGCCGCACCCGATCAACGAGGAGGCCGTGAGAATAGCCCTAACCGCCGCTCTGATGGTCGGTGCGAGGCCGCTCGACGAGATACACGTGATGAGGAAGATAGTTATCGACGGGTCTAACACCTCTGGGTTCCAGAGGACGTGCGTGGTAGCCCTTGGGGGAGAGATAAGTATTGGCGGCCTGCCCGTCCCGATCCAGACCATAACCCTCGAGGAGGACGCGGCGAGGATAGTAAGATCCACGCCGAGCGAGGTCGTCTACGACCTTACGAGGCTCGGGATACCGCTCATAGAGGTCTCGACGGGGCCGGTCCTCACCTCGCCACAGGAGGCTGCGAGGGCGGCCGAGGCTATAGGAAGGCTGCTGAGGGCCACGAGGGGTGTGAAGAGGGGGCTTGGAACCGTCAGGCAGGACCTCAATATCTCGGTCCGCGGAAGCGGCCTCATGGAGGTTAAGGGCGTCCAGGAGCTCGAGCTGATCCCCAGGGTAGTGGAGTTCGAGGCGAGGCGCCTCAAGCACCTACAGGATGTGATGGCGGAGCTGGGGAGGCGGGGGGTCTCCCCAAGCCTCGTCGAGTCCCAGCCCATCCAAGATGTAACAGAGGTCTTCAGGGACACGGGTAGCCGCGTGATTCGAAGAAAGCTGACCGAAGGGGGTGTTGTGCTCTGCCTGAGGCTCCCGGGCTTCGAAGGCCTCCTGAGGGGCGATGGCGAGGTGAGGCTGGGTAGGGAGCTGGCGGGATACGCGAAGGCGTGGGGAGGAGTCGAAGGGATATTCCACTCGGACGAGCTTCCCGGATACGGCGTCTCGGAGGACGAGGTACGCTCTGTCAGGGCTCTGTGCGGGGCAGGAGAGGGCGACGCCTTCGTCCTAGTGGCTGACGAGAGAGGGAGGGCCCGCGAGGCGCTGGAGGCCGTTAGGACAAGGGCTGCCCAGGCCTGCTACACAATACCTGACGAGACGCGGGGCGCCCTCCAAGACGGCACCACAGTCTACCTGAGGCCACGCCCCGGGGCTGCCCGGATGTACCCCGAGACCGACATACCTCCCTTCAGGGTCTCGCCGAGCCTACTAGCCGAGATAGCCCGAGACCTTCCCCCACCCCTCGAGAAGGTCGCCGAGGACCTCATGAGGCGTCATGGTCTGAGCAGCCAGCTGGCGTGGGAGCTGATAGACGAGGAGAGGGTCGAGGAGTTCGAGAGCATCGTTGGGCTAGGCATAGCGCCCAGCGTGGTAGCGAGCGTCCTGACCGAGGGGCTTAAGCAGCTCAGGAGGGAGGGGGTCCCCGTCGAGAACCTCGACACAGAGAGGATCGCCGGCTATTTCAGGCTCGTCAGCGAGGGCGTGACCGCGAAGGAATCAGCCCTACAGGTCCTGGCCGAGCTGAGCAGGGACCCCACGCTGCGCCCAGAGGAGGCGGTGGACAGGCTGGGGCTGAGGGCCCCGCCCCTTGAGGAGGTCAGACAGTTCATCGACCAGCTTATCCGCGGGGTTCCCACGGAGGAGAGGGGTAGGGCAACTGGAAGACTGATGGGCGAGCTTATGAAAAAGTATAGAGGGAGGATAGACGGCTCGCTCCTCAACAAACTCCTCCTAGAGAGGATCTCGGCCAGCTAGGCCTCGCCTGGGTCACCCTCGTGCAGGGGCTCGCCCCGCGATATCATCTTGAGCGCCGTGTATACTGCGAGGAGCGCGGTGGGAGCCGCGAGCTCCGTCGGGAGTGTGATGGCAGGCGCGAGGTCTATGACCAGGTCGGCGGCCCTATAGACGCCCTTCGGAATCCCTTCCCTAGAGCCGAAGAGGAAGTTGATACGCCTCGCAGACCTGTAGAGCTCGAGGAGCATCTCAGCGGATCTATGAAGCCCTACACCTTCGGGCTCGAAGACGACTAAGGGCTCGCCGCGCCTGGCCCTGACGAGCTGGTACAGGTCTTGGACCAGGACCTCTACTGGGTTGGGTTTCCTCGCATAGGTTCGCGCCTGGACCTTCAGCCGGCTCTCCCTACCCTCAAGGACGCCTTGGATGAACTCTGCGAGGGCGCCGGCCTCGACGGGCTCTGAGGGAGCAATCACCAGCTCCCCGACCTCGAAGGACTGGGCGGCTCTCCCGATCCTAGAGCCCATCTCTCTGCAGGACTTTGGTGGGCCGAGGTAGGGCATCTGGACAACGCTGATTCTCCTGAAGAAGGGATGCGCCTCCGTCTTCCCCGGCCCCATCTTAGACCACTCCAGCGCGCCATCGTAGACCGATACGTATGCCTCGTCTCCGACGATCTCTATCCTCACGACCTTGTCGGGCTCGTCCAGATCAACGGGGGCTCCCAGCTCCTTCTGAATAGCCGCGCCGACGGCCACGTTGACGTCGAGGCTGGTGAAAACGTGTCTTCCCCTCCTCACGGTCCTGACGGCGAAGGTCTCCCCACTGGAGATCAGGCCGCCGACGGCCCGCAGGGCCTTCTCAGCTATGTCTCCGATAGTGGCCCTAGCTGTCTCTAGCACCCGGTAGACGTGCTCAGCCTCTAGGACCTCGGAGCTTATCGCGGAGGCCAGCGCCTCGGGCTCCCTACAGCTCTTTACGCAGACCAGCCCCGCATAGCCGCCGGGTTTGGCGATGACCTCGGCCGACGGGTCGAGCTCAAGTATCCTAGATGCGCAGACCTCCTCGAGCCCCAGCGCCGTCTTGACCAGAATCTCCATTACCCCCTACTCGATTAGGACCTTGTCGATCTTGAAGTGTCTCTTAGCCATCTTCCTGACGAGGTCGACGTTCCTTCCTCCCTTACCTATCGCGAGGGCCTTCTTCGCGGGGTCGACCTTTATTATGGCTACCGTTGCCCCGTTGTTTTCCTGGACGATCTTCACCTCCTTCACCTCGGCGGGCTTCACGGCGTTTATGAGGAAGGAGGCGGCGTCCCCCGAGTACTCGACCACCTTCAGCCTCTTCTTCAGTATGTTTGAGAGCTCCTGCACCTTCAGTCCGCCCCTACCCACGGCCCTCCCGATCTCTCCTTCACTCACGAGGAAGACGATCAGGTCCTCCTCAGCTAGGCAGTCAAGCACGGTCGCGCCCGTGTAGCTCTGGAAGAGAGAGACGAGGCGCAGCTCGTTCTCCGTTAGCTTCACTTCGCCGCCAGTCAATCCTGACCGCCTAGGATCGAGGAGTTGCCCGGATCTATGACCGATAGGGTCGAGACCCAGAAGGGCTTGCCGACAGCCTTTCCGAGCTCTCTCGAGTCTATGTCGGCGTATATCACTTGGACGCCGGAGGCCCTCGCCGCGATCTCCATCATGGTCCTAAGCCTTGAGGGGCAGTTGCTAGCCAGTATAACAGCCTTCGCCGCGCCCCTGAGCACGCTGAGATAGCTCTGCCTAAAGCCGACGATGTATTTCCCAGTCATCCTCACGACGCCGAGCTCCCTTCTAAGATCTAGTATAGAGGGATTCTTATGTCCTTTAATCGATTCTTGAGTCATCATGTCTTCCTATGTCGTACCATTTGTTAGATTACTTCCTATATATGTATTACCATCGTATTGTAGGATAGTGTCCGGATGGTGTTATGTTTAAAGGCCGCTTGATGCGTCTTTGTTTGTATGGATGTTGTGGCCCTGGTCTCGGGCTGTTTTATGCGTAATAAGAAAGTAGGGAGGTTAAGGTCCTAGCAGTGTTGGACTACATGTTTCATGGTAGCTGTAGGAGGGTTTCCAGAGTTCTGAGCCTTGCTTTGGAGCCTATAAGCAAGTCCGCCGTCCACTACCTTGCCAAGAGGGTATCTGAGATCAGGGTCGCTAAGGAGCCCAGGTATAGGAGGTGTATAGCTGTTGATGAGACCAAGCTACGTGTCAAGAAATCCTACGTATACATATGGTCTGCAGTAGACGTAGATTCAAAGGAATTACTGGCTCTAGAGGCTTCATATGGTAGGAGCAGCCTAAACGCCCCATCATTCCTCAAGAAAGCATTGAGGATGTGTACAGACAAGCCGTTGGTATTGGTTGATAAAGGCCCATGGTATAGATGGGCATTTGAGAGGCTTGGCCTAGAGTATAGGCATGAGAGGCTCGGCATGAGGAACAGGGTCGAAAGATTCTTCAGATATCTTAAGGAGAGGACAACGGTATTCCACCGCGAGATGAGCGCGGGAAACCACATACAGGGAATAAGAATAAAGAACCTCAAACTATTCCTAAACCTATTCACACTATACTACCAGGCCGCGAGCCAGGAGGTGGGTGAAAAAGCTTATCCGGACACTATCGAGCGAAAGAACAACGGTCTGGGAAAGACGCATGGGAATGGTGTGAAGGCTCTGAGAGGGATGTTCTATGTGGCCAAACATACGCGGACTACAACAGATGATCCATTAGTAGATGAGACTCGTAGGGCTCTTCAGTGTTACGCGGACAGGCTGGCGACTAGGATTCATGAAAAGGCTATGGAGCTACCGCTCTACAGGATGGTTGTCGAGAGGCTTGGTCTTAAGGGTCCTTCACTGGCCTACATCGTCTCCCACGACTCCATCGTCCTCAAGACATCGTCTAGGACTGGGTTGGAGACCCACTATGAGCTGTTTAGGCGTCCTTGGAGAGGTAGAGGATTACGGAGCCAACTACTGATGCAATTGGCATACGCAACAGTCACAAACAGGAATCAGAGGTATCTAGCAGTATATGAGAGCTATCGTCAGAGGGGTAAGAAGCGTTGGTGGGCAACCCTACGCGTGGCGAAAAGAATTCTAAGAGACGTCAGGAGACTAGCTATGGAGGCACAGGAGGCCGGGCCGACTCCAGCCTGACGGAGAAAAAAATCCAGAGGGCTGGAACGGTCGACATTAAGATCCTGTCACTCTATAGAGTGGTGTGGTCCCTAGCTCCCTCCATCCGGCCTTCTGGGTTTCTCTAGTGTCAGGTTGGAGAGAGCCCAATCCCTCCCCCTTTATTCATTTATGCTTATATGTCTCCCTTTTAATGTCCACCGCCCTCCACCACCCCTCCCCTACCGTTAGATCCAGCACCAACGAGGTCGCTGTACCGCATCAGCAGCGTCACCCTCCCAGTCCCAACAGGCACCTCCTTACCTATTAATATCCTCTCGATGTTGCCTCGCAGGTAGTCGACCTCGCCTGAGGCCGCCGCCTCTATCAGGGTCTGGAAGCTTATCTCGAAGGCAGCCCTCGCCAAGACGCTGCTCTTCAGCCTCACGACTCCGTGCCGCCCCACCTGCCTCACGCGGCCGTCAAGGGTCATGGCGTCTGCTAGGAGTAGTAGGTGACGCACGTCGACATCCAGTCCCTGCTCCCTCAATAGGTGTCGCGCCTCCTCAACTATGAGCTGCCGCGCCGCCTCGATCCCAAGGACCGCCGCCACCTCGTGTATGTCGTTTGACCTAACCCTCTTGAAGTCCACCTCGGGGATGTTCGCCACCTCCCTCAGATTGGAGCCTTCCGTCTGGATGACGTACTCGTCCCCAGACTTCCTGACGATGGCCTTGGCTACTTTCCTGACTCCGCGTACCCTGATGCCCAGTATCCGCGCCTTGAGCAGGTCGAGGGCCTCTATGTCGGCCTCGGGAACCTTAAGAACTATGCTGCGCCTCGAGTCGACGAACTTCGGCTTATACTGCTTGAGGGCTGCGAGCAGCTCCTCCTTCGTCACGCCAAGGTCCCTCTGCTCCTCCTCGTTGAGGATAAGGATCAGGTCGCCGGTCCTGGCGTCTATCCTCACCTCATCGATTACGTCTCCGACGCTCACGTACTGGAGCCTCTGGGCGACCTTCCGAGCTGCCTTCGGGTCCTTGTTGTAGGGGGGCTTCAGATAGACGGTCATCATTGGGGTGGATGGGGTTCTTCTAGCGTCTATTATCTCGATTAGCCGCGGGAGCCCCACGAGGATGCTCTGCTCCCTGACCCCTGCAAAGTGGAAGGTCCTCAGCGTCAGCTGCGTGCCCGGCTCGCCGATGGACTGGGCCGCTATGATGCCCACGGGGTCTCCGCTCTCGACGAGGCTCTGGAGATACATCTTGTAGGCTGTTGAGAATATTTTGTCGAGCGCCGAGCTCGGGACTCGCAGCTTCTCACAAGCCTCCACAAGCTCGTCGACCGCCAGCCTCGGCATGAGGCCCTCGTATCTCTGCGCGACGGCCATGATTTCCTCCCTAGACGCGGCCCCGCCCCTATGCTCCATCTCCGAGAGGACCTGTTCCACCACTATCCGGGGGGTGTAGGGCCTCCCGTGATCGCTCTTGCCGGGGTCAACCCCGTCCTCGCCGTAGAGGAACTGGACTATCTTCTTAGTGTCGGACATCCTGACGGAGCCGTCAAACTCCACGTAGAGCGATTCGAGCGCGTTTATCAGCCTCCTCTGCATGTATCCGCTCTGCTGCGTCCTGACGGCTGTGTCCACGAGGCCGTCTCTGCCTCCCATGAGGTGGAAGAAGAACTCGATCGGGTCGAGGCCCTTTATGAAGGGCTTGTAGACGAATCCTCTGGCTCTGGGCGAGAGGTCCCCTCTCTCGAAGAAGCTCAGCACCCTATCTTGGAAGCCCCTGCTCGGCCTCTCCCTCCTCACGGCTTGCTGTCCAACTATCGCGATCATCTGGTCTATGTTAAGCGTGCTCCCTCGAGCCCCGGTCCTCGCCATGACGACGAGCGGGTTATCGGGCGAGACGTACTTCCTTATGAATCCGCCGATCTCGTCGCGCGTCCTTGACAACAGCTCAAGTATCTCAGACTCGAAGGCCTTTTCAGGCGTCTCACCAGGCCTGACCTCCAGCTGCCCCTTCTCGTATGCGCGTTTCAGGTCCTCGAAGCCCTGCTCCATCTTGTCCAAGACGCTTGACACCTTCTTGTAGGCCTCCGCAGGGACGGTGAGGCTGTCGATGCCTAGCGTGAAGCCTCTCATGTTGATGTAAGCGTTCGCTAGCCTAACCACGCCGTTCAGGAACCTAGCCGCGACCTCGCTTCCGTACTCCCTGAATATTCTGTGGAGGGCGCTGTTAGGCTTCTCAACCCCGACGACGGCCTTGTCTACGAAGCCCTCGACGAGACGGCCTCTCTCGATGACGGCTTGGACCGATGGATTAAAGTTTGTTGGGACCCTGTGAGAGAAGTCTGGGGGTAGTAGGAGGCTGAAGATCTGCTTCCCGCTCCAGAGAGGCGTGGGGCCAGGCTTCTCCGGTGGCGGCAGCTCCCCCCGGTATCCGATGGCCGCGAGCAGGTAGCCCACCTCCTGCTTGGTCAGGTAGGTGCCGTCCTTCGTGAGCAGGTATAGAGATGTGAGGAAGTCTCTTATAGCGCCGATGATCGGCGCCCCATACCTAGCCGAGATTATGTTGCGCTGAACCTGAAGGAGTAGGCGGGCCTCGGCCTGAGCCTCCTCGCTCTGGGGGACATGTAGGTTCATCTCGTCTCCGTCGAAGTCGGCGTTGTAGGGGGTGCAGACGGCCAGGTTAAGTCTAAAGGTCTTGTAGGGCAGGATCCGGACCCTATGGGCCATAATCGAGACCCTATGGAGGCTGGGCTGCCTGTTAAACAGGACTATGTCGCCGTCCATCAAGTGCCTCTCCACGACCCAGCCCTCTTCCAGCGTCTCCGCGACCTCGTCGAGGTTGTGGACATACTTCAGCCTCACCATCTTCTTATCCGGCTTGATGATGTATTTGGCCCCCGGATACTTATCGGGCCCGTTCCTCACCAGCTTCTTCAGCTTCTCCTTGTTCCAAGGCGTCACCGTCTCCGGCACGGTCAGCTGCATCGCGATCTCCTGGGGCACTCCGACCTCGTCAAAGTCGATGAGCGGGTCGGGGGAGATCACGGTCCTGGCCGAGAAGTCGACCCTCTTGCCCGAGAGGTTGAGCCTGAACCTTCCCTCCTTCCCCTTCAGCCTCTGCGCAAGCGTCTTGAGGATGCGGCCCGACCTGTGTTGCGCCGGCGATATCCCTATCGTCTCGTTGTTGATGTAGGTCGTCACGTGGTACTGTAGGAGGTCTGCCAGCTCCGCCACAACCGGCGAGGGGGCCGCAGCCGCGATGCTCTCCTTCAGCCTCTGATTAACCCTAAGTATGTCGACGAGCTTGTGTGTCAGGTCGTCCTCCGAGCGGTAGTTGCTCTCCAAGGTTATCGAGGGCCGGACATAGACAGGCGGTACAGGCAGGACGGTCAAAACCATCCACTCCGGCCTAGAGGACTGTGGATCTATGTCGAGGAGCTCGAGGTCGGAGTTCGGGATCCTCTCGAGCCTCTGCCTCACGGAACTCGCCGTGAGCCGCACGGCTCCCTGGGGCGTCGACTCTATGAAGGTGGAGGGTTTCTCCAGCTCGACCTTATACTGCCTCTCGCCGCAGTGGGGGCATGTCTGCGCCGTCATGGCTTTCTGCTTAATCCTGTAGAATAGGTGCTTGTAGAGCCTCCCCTCCTCCTTGAGCTGCCTCAGCCTCGCCCGCATCTGCTCCAGCTCCTCCTCCGGCAGGAGTAGACGGCCGCAGGACCTACAAGTACACTTGAGAAGCTCGTGGATTATCTTCACGAAGCCGATGTGTATGACGGGGACGGCGAGCTCTATGTGGCCAAAGTGGCCCGGGCAGGAGAGATACGTGTTGCCGCAAGTCTTGCACCTCTGCCCAGGCTCGAGTGTACCGAGAAGCGGATCCATCACGCCTGTCGGTATGGGCACGCCGTCCTCGTCATAGGTGTCGGGGCTCTGGACCTCCACTACGCTCATGTTCCGGATCATGCTGGGCGAGAGGATGCCGAACTTGATGGCCGAGATAACACCCTTCATCATGCTAGCTCACCTCCTCGAAGACTAGCTTGGGGTAAATCCCCATCGATAGCATCTCGTTAAGCAGTAAGAAGAAGGCGTATGACATAGTCACGACCCTTCCCGTGAAGTCCTTCTTGTGGATCGGGCAGATCAGCTGGTTCTGCTTTAAGTCGTAGTATGCTGGGAGCCCGCACTTCTCGCAGAAATAGACGGTGTATTTGTCGCTCTGCTCCAGCAGCCTGTCGAGGAGGAGGTAGCTTGCGCCGTAGGCCATCAGGCAGTCCCGCTCCATCTCGCCGAACTTCAGCCCGCCGCCCCTCGACCTCCCCTCCGTCGGCTGCCTCGTCAGTATCTGGACCTGCCCCCTCGACCTCGCGTGTATCTTGTCCCGGACTAGGTGGTGGAGCCTCTGGTAATAGACAACTCCTATGAAGATCTCTACCTCGTACCTCCTTCCCGTGAGTCCGTCGTACATCACCTCGGTGCCCGACGACTTGAAGCCCAGCGCCTCTAGCTCGGCCTTGATCTCCTCTAGGGGCTTGCCTATGAAGGGTGAGCCGTCGATTTCGCGGCCCGTCAGGCTGCCGAGCTTGCCCGCCAAGCTCTCTATCAGCTGGCCCACGGTCATCCTAGAGGGGAATGCGTGGGGGTTGATTATGAGGTCGGGGACTATGCCGCTTGCGGTGTAGGGCATGTCGGCCTGCGGGAAGATCATGCCGACGACTCCCTTCTGCCCGTGCCTCGAGGCGAACTTGTCACCTATCTCGGCGAAGCAGTCCGTCCTGACCCGGGCCTTAACCAGCGTGGTATCCTCCAGGGACAGGCTTATCCAGATGTTGTCGACTACCCCAGCCTCGGTGGGGCGAACAACCTCCGAAGAATCACGCCAGACCATCTCCCTTGCCGGCGCCCTCAGGTACTCCTCCATGAACCTCGGCGGGCTTACCATCCCCACTATAGCCATGCCTCCCGTGACGTCCGACTCTGGGATTGCTAGTCCATCCGAGTCCAAGACCCTGTAGTACTGCTCGCCCCTGTACCCCCTCACGTTCGGCTCGGGAATTGTGAGCCTGTCGCGCTCGCCCCCGATGTACTGCTTCGCCTCGACTTCGTAGGTCCTGAAGCTTATGCTATAGCCTACGCCCCTCTCTATCGAAGACTTGTTCAGCACCACGGCGTCCTCCATGTTGTAGCCGTAGCCCGTGAGGACAGCGACGACGAGGTTCTGGCCGATAGGCCTATCCATGAGCGAGAGCATCTTCATAGTCCGGGTCGCGACGATCGGTTTCTGGGGATAGATTAGCAGGTGTAGCCTCGAGTCCGGCCTTAGGCTGAGGCTTATGAGCGGGACTCCGAGAGCCTGCTTCGCCATCGAGGCCTCGTAGACATTCCTCGGAGACTGGTTGTGATCGCTATAGGGTATGATCGAGGCGACGGCGCCGAGCATGAATAGTGGGGAGATCTCGAGGTGGGAGTGGCGCGGGGTGGCCTCGTCAGGGCTGAGGGCGATCAGAATGTTCTCCTCCTCGCTCGCGTCAAGCAGCTCGACCACCCCAACCGAGATTAGGTCGCGGAACCTGAAGGTGCCGTTTGAGAGGGACTCGATAAGTCTCTGGGAGAGCTTGGGCACACCATTCTCAAGCACGATGAGCGGCCTCCTGACGCGGCCTTCATCAGTATTGATCTCCACCTCCTGGACATGGTTATACTCAGCCAGATAGAAGTTGACGGAGGTACTGATCTCGCCCTTCCTCCGCATCTCCCGCAGCTTCCGCACCAGCTCCGCACCATCCGGGTGATAACCTATGAGCTCGCTGTCAAGGTACACCTTCGCGGCGAAGCTCCTCTTCCGGCCTCTCTTCCTCTCGTCCAAGGCCACCATGACTCCGACCATCCCCAAGTCCACCAGCCTCCTCTTCAGCTCGATCTTGTCCTGCTGCGAGAGCGGGACAGTCACGTCCGCCCCGAGGGCGAGGTTCTTCACGAGGCCCGAGTTGGCTCCCTCGGGAGTCTCGACGGGGCATATCCTGCCCCAGTGGGTCCCGTGGAGGTCCCTGGCCTCAAAGTGGGCCTGGCTCCTGCTTAGGGTTGACTGGACCCTCCGCAGGTGGCTCACCGTCGCGAGGTAGTTGGTCCTGTTCAGGAGCTGTGTGACGCCGACCCTTCCTCCGGGCCAGTTGCCCGTCGCGAAGGCGTGGACGACCACGTCGTTGACGATGCTCGGCCTTACGAAGGGCGAGATGGTTATGGGGTGTCGCGAGGACATGCTCTTCTCGAGCTGGTACTTGATGTCCCTGATAAGGCGGGTCAGCGCCATTCTGTAGAGCTCCGTGAGCAGCGGGTTCTCGAGCTTCAGCTTCTTGTTTCCGTAGTGGTCCTTATCGGCGGGCTTCCTGAGCCCCGCGGCGGTCTCAAGCAGCTTCCCAACCATGTCGCAGAGCATTATTCCCTTCTTGTACCTCGCGTCGGGCGTCGTGCCCACGTGAAGCAGGAATATGCTGTCTATCATCTGCTCAGCCCTCTGCTTCCTATACTCCTCAGCATACCCGAAAGCTATCCTGTTTCCGATGTAAACTAGGGCCTCGTCCGGCGTCTCGATACCCTCAGACTCGCGGAACGAGGGCTCTAGGAGCTCTTGGACCGCCGGGTCGCTTGAGACTAGGTTGACGATCTCGTTGTCCTTCGTGAGTCCCAGAGCCCTAAGCATGATTATCAGTGGGATCCCCTTGTAGATCCTTGAGAAGAAGACCTTGACCGGCCCACCGTCCTTGTAGGTCACCTCGACCTTGCTCATCCTGCCCTGGGCCGATGAGAGGAGCATGGCTGAGAACTGGCGGCTCTCCTTATCCTTCGCCGTGACAAGGACCTTGTTAGGAGACAGGTCCTCTATCGCGACTATGACCCTCTCAGACCCGTTGATGATGAAGTATCCGCCAGGGTCTAGCGGGTCCTCGCCTATCGCCATCAGCTCCTCGGGAGTCATCCGGCTCAGAGGGCAGATGGAGGACTTCACCATGATGGGTATTGAGCCAATCATGACTCTCTCTCCAAGAACGACGGGTTTGTCGTCGACGTAGAGGCTCATCTTGACGTAGATGGGGGCGGCGTAGGTGAGGTTCCTGAGCCTGCACTCCATCGGAGTTATGTTCTCCCTGACCATCCCGTCGGTCTCGACTACGCGGGGCGAGCCGATCTCGACGCTCTCGAAGCGGAGCTCCGCCTTCCCCCTAGCCTTGATCTCGACGGGGCTCATGCTGAGGATCAGGTTCTTCAGCCCCTCCTTGACAAAGTAGTCGTAGGACTTCAGGTGGTGGCTGATCAGCCCCTCGTCGTCCAAGTAAGCCCTGGCTATCTCCCAGAGATCCTCGCTTGTAAGAATCTGGCTATCCTCCCTCGTCTTCACTCCTCCCTCACCACAAGCCTGTAATATGTCGCGACACCGGCGGTGGGCGAGGGCCTCGTTATCCTGAGGACATCCCCAGGGTTGGCGCCAAGCTCCCTCACGACTGGGTCGCTAACAAGTATCCTGGGAAGCTCGTTGAGCGTTATGCGATACCTCTCGAGCAGCTCCCGCACCTCCTCGGGCCTCATTATCTCGTGCTTCGGCACCAGCTCGTGCTCTAGGATCGGCGGCGCAACCTGCGTCTGTTGCACCCTAGCGGACCGCTTAGATTTAGAAGACCTGCTCGACAGAATACATCACCACCATAATAGCTCGAGTCACGCTTGCCGAGCAATAATACGGTTCGTACCCACATATTAACATTAGCCCATAAAGCCGACTCTCCGCCAACACCACCTCGACCGCCGGCACCGTATGGGAGACGGGGCGTCAACCAGGTATATGATTCGTCGGCAACATTTATTACGGGACAGGGCATGAAAACAAGCATGTCTAAACCCGCAGCCCTATTGGCGATTATAGCCGCCGTAATAGTCGCGGGAGCGGCCCTACTGATGCTCGCTTCCCAGACGCAACCCCAGACGGGTGGAGCGACCACCACCGAGACTCGGGCCCCCTGAGACCACGCGGGGGGAGCCGGCTGGCCAGCCTCCGAGGGCCGAGGAGGGGGTGGTCGGGCTGACGCTCTTCCTAAACGACTACGGATATAACACCTCCCGGGGAGGACCGACGATAACGGTCCGCGTCAACGATAGGGTGAGGGTCACCCTAGTCGGGGATGGGAGCGGCCCAATAGTCCACGACTTCGTCCTCGACAGCGAAAGCCCATCACCCTACGACGTGAAGTCCGACAGGCTCTCGAGGGGCCAGAAACAGGTGATAGAGTTCGTGGCAGCCCACCCCGGCGAATACAAGTACTACTGCAGCGTCAAGCCGCCCTTCGGTCTGAGCCACAGGGATAGGGGTCAGGAGGGAACCATCATAATCCTTCCCAAGAGTTGAGACACTCCAGAACCATAGACACCCTGTGCGTCGGATGGCTATGATCAGGGCTGATGGCTGGGTATGGCAGGATTGATGGTGAATATATAGGGGGCCGGGGAGGAAGGAGGTGTGAGGATTCCCAGCGGGCTAGGAAACTAAACACAGCTGGCGAGGAAACTAAACACTACCCCAGCCATGGCTCAGGATCATAACTTAACATTACGTAATTATTACGAAAATAACGTAATCCGTTTACCATTAGAAAGATTCTTTAAGAATGAATTAGAGGCCCGCCTTCAGTTTGAGGCCTGCTGTATTGCTTATTGCTGCGTGGCTGACTCTGTCGCCTCTGCTGCTCTCACTCAACCCCGCCCGCTCTGATGTACCCTATTTCGGGATACTGAGAGGGTGGGAGAACCGTGATGTAAATCAGATCGTGGGTTATGACATAGCGGCGGATGAGAGCGGGATATACATCGCGGGCGAGTTCTTCAAAGCTCCGGGCTATGGTCCCACCGTATTGTTCCACCGTATTGTTCCTAAACCTAGACCATACCTTCCGATGCCAGAAGGTGTTGCAGTTTAGAGTAGATACCAGCCGTGGTATTCCTCGGTCGGGTGCATACTCTATTGCTCTCAACAGAACGCATGTGATCGTTGCCGGGGTTTACGGTGAGTGGCCCGCGTGGTGGCATGTTGCGCGGCTGTTCATAGCTGTCTTCAACAAAGTAGATTGTAGCCTAACGGGTATCACGGATTTGATTGATGGATCTCTTCTTCCAAAGCAATGGTTAAACCTGTATCCTTTCTTCGTTTCGGGGATCAAGGTTGTGTGGGATCAGGCGTCGTCCTCGATGTTTGTCATGCTTCAAACCTTTGAAGAAACTTCGTTTGCTCCTCATCTCTACATAATCCAGCTAGACACAGGGCTGGGAATCCGTAATGCGGTGAGGTATGACCTAGATAGCACCGGGTTTCTTTTTGTTTCTGACATGGTTGACGACGCCAGATTCATACATGTCACCGGCACCTATGAGGATAAAGGCGGGATCGGGCAGTTACTTTATGGGGTAATCAGTAAAGATGACTTGAGTGCGTCATGGTATTACTTTTCCGTATCATTCCCCGGCTACCTCATAGGCTATGAAGGGGTTTTTCTATCACATATAGTCTTAACCTCTTTCGGGGGACAGACTTACGTTAACATCGCCTTCACCATAAAGTGTTACGGACCTGACTGTGTAGTGGACGTTAGCGAAGCTTTCCGGACGGGCATCTTGCGATTCCCGTTGGGCGATCCGAGCTTGGTGGAGGTAAGGCTGTATAACTTTACAACGACGCATTGGAACACTCCAACGCCCTACGACCACTATAACGGTACCTTCGTTACAGGTCTTGTGTCAGCGGATGACATGCTCTACGTGGTTGGACTTCTTGCTAAGGAGCTAGACCAGGTACAGGATGGGTTCGTTTACGCCGTAGACGCTCGAACGCTGAATCCACAGTATATGTTTAGGGTGGTGAGCCTTAATGGGCCTCCTTCTGATGGGGGCCCGCGTGTCTTCTCCGCCGTTCTCGGGGCCGGCTCCTACAACGGCTACGCATACATCACGGGTACGGCAGGCAACTACTACCTAGAGTTCACACCCTTCAACCCATCAAACATAACCGGCACAGCAACCCGAAACGACTTCACCCTTGAACCAGTAAGACCGAAGTTAACAACAGAGTTGAGGAATTTTGAGTGGGCTTATGACGGCGTCCCCCTCTTTGACCAAGACGTTCACCCTAGCACCGCAGGTTTTTACGGTGTACTAAGGCTGAAACAGGCTACGACAACGACCTCTACTACTACCTCAATAGTCACCGAAACCACCACATCAACAACCACTTCTACGGTCGTTTCTCCGACCACCACAACCTCTACGACCACGAGAACCGTCACTTCCACCCCAACAACCACCGTAACACGATTTACAACATCCACCCGGACAGCCGTAACGACTGAGTATGTTTCCTCAACGGTTTATACCACTAGAATTGTCGAGGGCACTGTTACGAGGGTTGAGACGGTGACCTCCGTGACGACGATACCCGTTGTGACGACCTTGACCGGCACGACGACGGTGCGCAGCGTTGTGACGGCAACCACGACGCCTACTGTCTACGCCGCTGCCCAGACGACAGTCTACCGCAACCAGACAGTCCAACTCACAACAACCGAGATAATCCAGCCGGAGGGTATGGCTCCCTGGCCATACCTTCTCCTCCCCTTCATTCCCCTACTCCTATTCCCGCCCCTAGTCCTCACGGGAAGAAGGAGGCTTACGATAACCATACTCGAGGGAGCGGCTGCTCAGCCACCCAAAGCACAGCCAGCCAACATACTCAGCGAATACTTCAAGCCCGGCGTCGGAAGAATAAAGAGAGGCGGGGAAGTAACATTCAGAAACAAGGACAAGGAAATGCACGAGGTGGAGCTCTACGCCCCAGGAATGCCGGGTAGACAACGGATATTCACTCTTAAGCCAGGTGAGAAGGTGGGCATAAAGATAAGTGATCCCGGCAGGTACTTCTTTCGCCTCACAAGAAACCCAGACAAGCTGGGCATATTGGAGGTTGAGTAATGCGTCTATCTAAAGCGCTGTACGCATCGCTGTCATCCTCCATACTTGCGGGGGTCTGGCTCCTCCTTACCGATGCGGAGCTCTAGGCCGTGGCGCCTGACTACGCCCACGGCCTCGCCGCATTGGTTGGGGCCGATTTGTTTATGCTTGCCGCGCTGCTGTCGCGCAGGGTTGGAAGGCGGGGCCTACGGTACATATCTGCGGTGGGTGTCGTGAAGCTTGCGCTGGTCGCCGGCGATGAGCTTACCGCGCCACAGTTCGGGCTAGGCTACGCGGAGTTCGCCAGCTACCTCTTCTCTCTCTGGGCCTATGACCTGTTGATCGTCAGCCAGGTCGGGGTCGCGGCGTCGGCCTACTCCAGCAGCAGGATGAAGTAGGCACATAGCCGTGCAGGGAGGCGTCTCGGGAAACTATTTAGCGCCCCCGTCGTCTTTTTTGGTCATGTCCTCCGACATAGTTAGACGTTTGAAGGAACTCTACGTGCCCGCTGTCGCCGACATCCTCGACGACCTGGGCTACACCGAGCAGGTCATGCAGCACGACATAAGGCCCCTCCACCCAAGCGAAAAGCTCGCGGGGCCTGCAGTCACGGTCTCGACCTACTGGTACGCCCACTACAGGAGGCTTGAGAGGGATGTCGAGTCGCTGGCGTCGATCTTTGACCACTGCTACCCTGGATGCGTGGTCGTGGTGGCTGCCGGGGGCAACAGGTCGGCCGCCTGCTGGGGCGAACTCATGTCCAACGCGGCTAGGGGGAGGGGCGCGGCGGGAGCTGTGACGGACGGAGCCATCAGGGACGTGCCGAAGATACTGGAGATCTCTCCGCCCTTCCAAGTATTCGCAGCAGGCTCTACGCCCGCAGACTCGAAGGGTCGTGTAGAGTTCTCAGCAACCCAGCTCGAGGTTGTGTGCGGCGGAGTCCGAGTCAATCCAGGCGACCTAGTATTCGGAGACTACGACGGCGTCGTAGTGATACCGAAGCAGGTGGCGGAGGAGGCTGTCAGACTGGCCGAGGAAAAGGTCTCGAGGGAGACTGGCTTTAGAGAGGCGATTAGGCGCGGCGAAGACTTCAGAAGAGCGGTCGAGAAGTATCGGGTAGTGTAGCGCTGATACGCGTGGATCTGAAGACCTATGGGGCTACCCCTCCCCCAACCATCTCCCAATCCATCCTCAAAATAATAACTAATATTGCGGGGGGTGGGATTTGAACCCACGAACCCTTCCGCCCAGCTAAGTGGTCTACGGGACAGGGGCCTCAGCCCTGCGCCTTTGACCAGGCTTGGCGACCCCCGCGCCTCCACCTATGGTTCTCCGCCCTCCTGAATATTACGATTATTTCCCTGCCGAGGACGCGTGAGGCGCGGCAACACGGCTTGCCGCCGGCGAGCCTACTCCGACACAGATGGCAGATTTTTATCATGGTCGCCCAGCTCTTGGTGGAGCATGGTCTCTCCTCCTCTGATAGATCTGCATGAGGATATCTCACTCTACTATGTTCAGGGTGGTGCGGGCCTCAGCTTCAAGCCCGGGGATTTCGCCGTGGATATGATGGGCCGGCACGGGGATATACCGAAGTATAGGAGGGCCAACGTCATGATGGTCTTCGCCTCGATAGCACCCATAACGCCCACCATTTCGCCGATGCGGGTTGAGCAGCTAACACGGGGCTACGGCGGCTTCTACGGCGCCTACAGGTCGAGGGCACCGATGCTGACCGCCCTCGAGCACATAACGACCTACTACAACCTCCTGAAGAAGCATAGCGGCGACCTTAGAGCCATAGCTATGCGGAGGGACCTCGAGGAAATGGGGCGTGATGGGAGGATAGGGTTCTTGATAGCCATAGAGGGTGCTGAGCCGCTGGAGGACGTCGAGGACCTAGAGATCTTCTACAGACTCGGAGTCCGATCACTCCAGCTTACGTGGAACTTCGACAACAAGTACGGCGCGACATGCATGTCGAGGAAGGACTACGGCCTAACGGGGGATGGTGAGGAGCTGGTGAGGCTGTGCAACGAGCTCGGAGTAATAGTTGACCTAGCCCACGCCAGCAAAAGGACGGCCATAGAGGCGCTCGAGGCCTCGAAGCTCCCCTGCATCGTGAGCCACGCAAACGCGAAGGCGGTGAGAAACCACGCGAGAAACCTCGACGACGAGGAGCTCGAGGCCTTGAAGAGGAACGGCGGCGTCGTCGGAATCACCTGCATCCCCTCCACCATATCGGAGAAACCATCCTACAGGGACCTCGCGGAGCACGCCCTCTACATCTACGAGATGTTTGGTCCAGACATACTCGCGATAGGGACCGACTTCTTCGGCCTACTAAACGTTGAGGAGCCCGAGGGTCTCCGAGACATAACCGGCGTCGCCAACCTTTTCGCGGAGTTAAGGGATAGGGGGCTGGGGGACAGAGACATCGATAGGATATCGCACCTTAACGCGCTGAGGGTCATACGTGAGAACTCGGCTAGGTGGCGATAGCAGGGCCTGAGCCCCTGGATCTGTGCCAGCACCCTCTATGGTCCTGCGAGACCTCTCTGCATCCTGGCTGCCGGGAAAGATAAGATGCTGACAAAGAAAACAGAATTCTATGCTTCTGGCCTTGGGTGTCCGTATAGTGTTGTTTGTCCTTTTCCCCTGAATATTACCTCGCTTCCCCATAGGTCTAGCTGTATTGGTACGTTGCCGTGTATTGGGGCCACCACTCTTTATATGTGGGGCCGGTGGAGGTTCCTCTCCGAAACGAGTGATGGGAATTGAGTGGGGATGGTGGAGAGGCTCCACGTGGTGGCGAGGACATATAAGATAAAGACTGACGGGGAGGTGCAGAGATTTTGAAGTTCTATGTGGATGTTCATAGGGGTAAGAGGGGTGTTGAGGGATTCAGGATATCATACTCTACTGACGGAAAAGCTTTCAGGCATGTAGACAGCTTCAGCGAGGTTCCGGCTGGGCCCGGAGACGAGCTATTCATGGATACACTACCACCCCAGCACATGGATGGTGCTATAGAACTACTAGGGAGGGGGTCGAGGTATACTATCTTGGGAGGCTTACATTGCTTGAGGAGATGCGCAGTGAGTATAAGTTGCCGAAGAGCACTAGGGGAGACATCAAGGAGTTAATGGATATAGAGGAGGGGGTGGTTTAGGAGTGTTACTGAGGACCTTCCTAGTCATGCGTAGGATGATTCTGGGCCATAGGTCTCTACTGAGGACGCATCAACAACTACTGAACAAGTATAAGTCTTTGTCTGAGGCCGAGAAAGAGGTTATGAAGCCGACCATAAAGTCCTTGGAGGTGCAGATGGAGGAGATGGTTAGGATGATTGCTGAGGAGGCTGGTAAAAGATATCCGGCCTACAATAGGCTAGTTGATGGTCTGGGTGTTCGTGGGAATATTAAGGCGTTGGAGGATCTGGCCGAGCTGATAGCATACCTAGACCAATCTAAGGGGTTCAGGAAGACGAGTAACTTATTAGGGCTGTTTAAACCGATTCGCGGTAGAAGGAAGATCTATAGCGGACACTTGAGGCGTGCTTTGTAGAGGCTGACGGTTTCAGCAAACAATACCAAAATATTTCAACTGATCGCGAGGATGGAGAAGGGGGTGTTATCGAGAGTCTGGATGATATATAGGCAGGAAGCCCTAGGGAGGCTGGCCATACCGGCGCAGGGATAAAGCCCAGAGGCCGGTATGATTGAGGATTTAACGCGCACCCCGCTGTCGGGTCCTGTGGTGGCGGATATAACGTCCGGCCTCCTCTAAGGGTTTCCCAGATGCTGCGCGGGTGGTCTGCCAACCCCTCCCCCCTTCTCTCCCTTTTAATGATGAACGATTAAATAGCATGGTATCTAGTGGAATCTTATGGTGTATCAGGTTTGGGTAGGATTGGCAGGGAGGTTGTGAAGGCTGATCTGAACGAGGTTTTGAGGGACCTGCTGCAGGCCTATGCCGATGAGTGGCTAGCCCACTACCAGTACTGGATCGCGGCGCAGTGGATCCGGGGTATTGACGCGGATACGTTGAGGCCTATTCTGCTGAAGCAGTCTATGGATGAGCTGAAGCATGCTGAGAAGCTAGCGCAGAGGATCATTCAGCTTGGAGGCGAGCCCCTCCTCGACTTCGCCCTCCTCCTCAAGACCTCCCGCTGCGGCTACATAGCGCCACCGAAGGACCCGACGGACATCAAGAAGGTCATAGAGGACGTACTGAAGAGCGAGGCATGCGCTGTCAGGTTCTATAACGAGATGGTCGAGAAGTATCGAGACACCGACTACGTTACTCACGAGATCTTCGAGGAGCTCCTAGTCGACGAGGTTGAGGATGAGGAGGAGTGGGAGAAGCTCTACTCCAAGCTCTAGCCTGTGTGGGCTAGAAGAAGAGCCTCTGCTCTTCCGTCAGCTTTGACGTCGATATGAGCTTGGCCGTCGGGGGCTTAGACTTCTTCAGGGCTGGGAACCCGCAGAAGGGGCACCTGATCCCTGTCCCCTTCACGAGTCGCTCCCTCTCGAAGACGCGGCCACACTTGACGCACTGGTACAGGATTCGCGGGGGCGCCGACATTCCTATCAATCCCTACCGTGCTGGCCTCTTATAGATGTTTGCGCGTAGGGCGCGGGTCCTTTTTATCTCGAGGTTGATGACCTACCCAGCGCGGAGGGAGCGTCGGTGTGGTTTCTTGGGCTGAGCACGTCGGGATGGGTCTGAGAAGGGCTGTAGGAGGGGTGGAAACCTTCTCCGTCGAGGCGGGGGAGGGCCGTCCAGTCCTCCTGATCCACGGCTGGGCCTCTTCCTCCTTTAGCTGGAGGAGGCTGCTCCCCCTCTTGGCCGAGAGATTTAGGGCCGTGGCGGTTGACCTGCCGGGCTTCGGCCTCTCCAAGCCCCTCAAGGGAGGGTTTAGGCTCGGCCCCGTGTCAGCCCACCTCTCAAGCCTCATGCAGAGCCTTGGCCATGAGAGGTACGCCGTCGTGGGCCATTCTATGGGAGGGCTTATCGCGTCCCATCTCGCCGCGAGCGATCCGGGCGTCGCTGGGCTGGCGCTTATCTCTCCAAGCTTCCCGTCTGAGGGGGCCGGGCGGCCAATCTATGCCAGGCTGGGCGAGAACAGGGCCCTCGGCGGGCTGCTCCTACGCTTCCTTGTCAGGCGCTGGTTTATACGCAGGGCCCTTAGGGGCGCGTGCTACCGCGCGGACATCGTTGATGCTGAGATGGTGGAGGGATACTTCAGGTCTGTTGAGGGAGCCCGCGACCCGCTCTTAGCGGGCCTTACGCTGCGCGAGGAGTTCTCGATGGATAGTCTTGAGCGGATAGCTGTACCGGCCCTCCTTGTCTGGGGGGAGGCTGATGTCTGGGTGCCGCTGAGGGTGGGCCGGGAGGTCGTGGGGCGGACGGGCTGGAGGCTTGAAGTCTTGCCCGAGACGGGCCACCTGGCTCAGGAGGAAAGGCCGGCTGAGGTCTTCCGGATCCTAGAAGGGTTTCTCGGCGAGCTGTCATGGTAGGGCCCGCAGACTCACGCTTATCTCTCGCGCAGATGTGGTATTGGTGGCTTCCACCCCATGCCGGCCTCCGCGAAGAGGTTTAGGCTCGTGATCCTCGACCTCGACGGCACACTATACTCCTCTAGGAGCTATGTCGAGGAGCTTGGGCGGGCTGTAGTCCGCGTGGCCGCGGAGATGCTGGGGACGGGGCTGGAGGAGGCGGAGAGGAGGCTCAACATGGCTAAGGAGCGCTCCATAACCACCAGCGCCGCCCTAGGCCTGCTCGGCCTAGACCGGCGGGAGTTCTATGAGAGGCTAGCGGCCCTAGTCGAGCCCTCAAAACACATAGGGCCTAGCGTGGGGCTGGAGGAGCGTGTCAGAAGGCTCAAGGGGCTCGGCCTCAGGGTGGCGCTCCACACCAACGCCGGCCGGAGCCTCGCCTCGAAGGTCCTAGCGGCGCTGGGCCTACAGCCAGATCTCTTCGACTACATAGTGACTAGTGAGGACGCCGAGCCCAAGCCCTCGCCGGGGGGCTATGAGCGGCTCGTCTCTGTGGCTGGCTGTAGGCCTGAGCAGTGCATCTATATCGGGGACCGGGCCCTAGCGGAGCTGAGGACTGCGAAGATGATGGGGATGCTCACCGTGAAGGTTGGCGGGAGGCCGAGCATCTGGGCCGACATCCACGCAAGCAGCATCTTCGAGGCACTGTCGGTCGTCGAGCGCGCCGTGAGGAATGCGCCTCCCAAGGGCGCGGAGCGTGACTCGAATTGAGGTACGGTAAGGGAGACTCTGGGGAGACCAATCTCATAGGAGGCTCGAAGGTCCTGAAGTGTGACCTGAGGGTCGAGTGCTACGGCGAGGTAGACGAGCTCTCCTCCCTGATCGGGTTCTGCAGGTCGATCCTCTCGGCTAGGCATGCAGACCTAGACGCGGCCCTAAGAGAGGTCCAAGAGGCCCTCTTCAGGATAGCAGCCGAACTGGCTGCGCCGGACCCCTCGAGTCTGGCCGGGATGAGGCTTGTCGGCGAGGAGGACGTGGCTAGGCTCGACGCGCTGGTCGAGGAGTACGAGTCCTCCCTCCCACCCCTGAGACACTTCATCTATCCCGGAGGAGCCGCGGCTGGGAGCGCGCTGCATGTTGCGCGGGCGGTTGCGAGGCGGGCCGAGAGGAGGGTGGTCGCCCTGAGCAGGAGCGAGAGCGTGAGGCCCGAGATCCTCCGCTACCTCAACAGACTCTCAACTCTGCTCTTCGCTATGGCTAGACTCGTGAATGCGAGGGAGGGCTCTGTGGAGGAAGTCTGGCCCGGCAGGAAGGGCTAGACGGCCTTTGCCCCCCGCCTCTTCACCTTAATCAGCTCCGAGACGAGGAACTCGGCCGAGTCCACCGCCTCCTGGGCGCTGTAGAGGCCGAGGTAGGATGTACTGAACATGAAGTTGGCGGTGGGCGGCCTGTAGGTCCTCTCGTCGCTCGTCCAGAGCTGTATAAGTATCTTGATCATGGGGAAGAGGCTGAAGGAGTAGCTGAGCCCTCCGAGTCTCTCCTTCTCTCCGTCGAGGGCTCTGCTGGAGGCGTCGAACCCTTCGGCGTCGCCGCCGAAGTTGTCTATGAGGGGCCTGAAGGCCCTTCTCGAGAGGTCTCCCGCGAGAGCTTGCCCGCCGGGGAACTTGTCGAGCTGGACCCACCCCACCGGCCTGCCTCCCTGATACTTGGCGAGATACTTGATGAGAAGGGAGGAGAGCTTGGGCGGGCAGAGCTTGTGTGTGACCGAGTCCGTCACGAGGCCGCTCTCGAGGTTGAGGACGCAGGACCCGCTGAGCACGTTTACCAGGAACCTCGGGCCCTTACCCTCCTTGGGCGGAAGGTAGACGACGTGGCAGAGCCTCACGACCTGCTCAGGCTTCCTCTGGCGCAGCTCCTCTAGGAGAGCTGATACGGAGTCGACGCCCCCCTCCATTCCCTAAAGAGGCCTCCCACACGGATATTTTGCTCTTAATCCATTGTTTAAGAGCTTAAATAAAGGAAGAGCCCGAATCCACCGACATAAATTGGATTAATTTGGATTAATAGCGGCCTCAATAATACAGTTTGATGGGGACTTGCCTTGTGGCCTAATTCCTGGGGTTCGGGTTTTCTCCTCTCCGTCTGGTGCCCGGTTTCCTACGTCGTTACGGCGCTCAATAGCATGTTGTATATGAACGCCTTGATCGTCAGCTCCGAGTCCATCCATCTCGGCTTCCTGGAGAGGAGATGTTCTCCGAACAATGCTTTGAGCCTGGATATTGCAGTCTCAGCCATCCACCTCCCACCATATCCCACTATTCTGCTCCATGCTCTGTACCCGTAATCCCTTATCATCCTGGCTGCAGACCTTCTGGAGGGAGGCCCTCTGTCAGTTCTCGCATTCCTCCTCGGCCTTATAATAGGTTCTATCCCTCTCCTCTCGAGGTGTCTTATGAATCCGATGGAGTCGTATGCTCCGTCTCCTATTACCTTTATGACGTTCCCAGCCCCCATCGATCTATCCACCATCCTCCTAGCTACCTCAGAGTCATGTACCCTATCTGTCGTCCTCTCAAAATACACTATCTCCCCTGTCCCGGCGTCTATAGCGAAGTGCATCTTCAGATATCCTCTCCTCCTACTGATAACGGCGAGGAACCTGACGTAGCTCTCGGCTATCCTGTAAGGCCTCCCCCTCTTCCTCCTATTCATTCTGACGAGCTCATCCCGGTAACCCCTCACGAAATCTAGATCCATAATAAGCATGCCACGCTTAATTAGCCTCTCATCGACCCTCTCCCAGTAGCTCATCATTGGAGAGGAATAGAAGCATGGCAATAGGCCTTGAGGCGAAAGGATATAGGGAATCTGAGATGAGAGCCGAAAACGTCACAGGAATCGCCAAAAGGTAGCGAAGAGAGACGAAAGAGCCCAGGAATTAAGCCACAAGGCAATGGGGACTAGGTGGGTTTAATCTGGTCTCGGGTATCCGTATAGTGTTGTCTGTCCTTTTCCCCTGAATATTGCTTCGTTTCCCCAGAAGTCCGACCGTATTGGGATGTTTTACGTGTTTTAGTTTAGGTCTCTCCTTCCTTATTCCTAATCTCTTTCTCTTATGTGTCCGGCTCTTAGTGAGTGCGGGGTGGGAGGATGACCCGATTATTAGGGCCGGTCGGTGTTCTTCGCCGAGCGGGTGATGAGGAATGGGGAGGGAAGAGGTTGGGAGTGGGGATGGTGGAGAGGCTCCACGTGGTGGCGAGGACATATAAGATAAAGACTGACGGGGAGGTGCAGAGATTTTGAAGTTCTATGTGGATGTTCATAGGGGTAAGAGGGGTGTTGAGGGATTCAGGATATCATACTCTACTGACGGAAAAGCTTTCAGGCATGTAGGCAGCTTCAGCGAGGTTCCGGCTGGCCCTGGAGACAGGCTATTCATGGATACACTACCACCCCAGCACACGGACGGTGCTATAGAACTACTAGGGAGGGGGGTCGAGGTATACTATCTTGGGAGGCTTACATTGCTTGAGGAGGTGCGCAGTGAGTATAAGTTGTAGAAGAGCATTAGGGGGAGACATCAAGGAGTTAATGGATATAGAGGAGGGGGTGGTTTAGGAGTGTTACTGAGGGCTTCCTAGTCTTGAGGAGGATGATTCTGGCCCATAGGTCTCTATTGAAGACTCATCAACAATTACTCAACAAGTATAAGGCTTTGTCTGAGGCTGAGAGGGAGGTTCTGAGGCTAGTAATAAAGTCTTTGGAGGTGCAGATGGAGGAGGTGGCTAGGATGATCGCTGAGGAGACCGGTAAGAGGTATCCTGTGTATAATAGGCTTGTGGATGCACTAGGTGTGGGTGGAAACTTCGTTGCTATGGAGGCTCTGGCCGAGCTGATAACGTACCTAGACCCATCCACGGGGTTCAGGAAGACAGGCAATCTAAGGGCTGTTTAAACCGATCCGTGGTAGAAGGAAATTCTGTAGCCGGCACTTGAGGCGTGCTTTGCAGAAGCTGACGGCTTCAGCAAACAACATCACAACACATCATCTTACCGCGAAAAAGGAGAAGGAAATCCTCTCAAGAATCTGGATGATATATTTAGGATGGAAACCCTTGGGAGGCTGTCCATGCCGGCGCAGGGAAAACCCGGAGGCCGGTATGACGCATAGTTTAACGCGCACCCCGCTGTTGGGTGTTGTGATGGGTGGATAAACGTCCGGTCTCCTATAGGGTTTCCCAAATGACGCACGGGTGGCCTGCCGACCCCCCACTTTTCCCTTTTATTCCCCTTTTATTTCCCCTTCCCTTTTATACCGACGCTGGCCGTCGGATGCTGGGGGAGGAGCTGTTGTCGGAGGGGTATGCTAGGGCCGTGGGACTCATACTCATAGCCCTCGCCATAGCCCTCTCTGCAAGCTTCACATACCTCTTCCTCTACCCGCCGAGCCCCTCTTGGAGGCCGCCTGGGATGAGGGGCATGATCCTGGTCTCCGCCCTCGGACTATCCATAGTGATCGCGGTATTGGGCGCCAGCCTGATGAGACCGGGCTCCGCTACTCGGGCTTGATCCTGCGGCCGCAGTGGGGGCAGTAGATTGCCTCGATGGGTATGGGCTCGCCGCAGTGGGGGCACTTGACATATACTATCTCTCCCGGGATCTGGACAGCCGCCTCCGCCTCCCGAGGCCTCGCTTCTACCTCGACTCCCCCCGTCTCCCTCTTCTCCACGCCAGTCTCAGCCTCGAAGGAGACCGGGACAGCCTCCTCGGCCCTCGGGGCGGATAGACCGCCCACCAACCCCGCGACCAGCGAGACACCAGAGAAAAGGACTATGTAGCTGAGCGAGGGGTCAAGGAGGGTGGCGCTCGAGACGACGGCGACGAGGCCGTCCAGCGGAGGCACAAAGATCAGCGTGAGCCAAACGAGGAAGGCTGCTAGGGAGCCCACGAGGGCCGACGCCACCGCCGCGGACCAGGACCTGCATAATAGCCCCGGCCCAAGCGCTACGAGTAGAAGGCCTACCGCCGAGACCGGGAAGGGCGCTGCTCGCCCCAAATAGTAGAGGGCTGGAGCCAGCAACGCGCCGACAAAGGCCAATACCGCGGCGGCGGCAAAGCGCACCGGAGGCACCATGAGACCACTACCTTACGTAGATTTCACGTCAATGGCAAGATAAATAGAGTTCGTTATTTTATATAAATAGACAAGAACCCAAGACCCACCAACACAATACAGTTTGATGGGAATTAGGGTGGGTTTAGTCTGACCTCGGGCATCCGTATAGTGTTGTTTGTCCTTTTCTCCTGAATATCACCTCGTTTCCCCATAGATCCAACTTATTGGTATGTTTCCGTGTTCTATGCCTGGTATGTGTTTTAGTTTAGATTTCTCCTTCTTTATGACGCCTATCTCTTTCTCTGGTGTGTCCAGCTCTTAGCGAGTCGAGGTCAGGGATGGCCCGGTTATTGGGGCCATTACTCTTTATATGGGGGGCCTGTGGGGGTTCCTATCCGGACAGGTGTGAGGATGGGGAGGGAAGAGGTTGGGAGAGGGATGGTGGAGAGGTTCTACGTGGTGGCGAGGCAATACGAGATAAAGACAGAGGGTGAGGGGGCACAGGGTATTGAAGTTCTATGTGGATGTTCATAGGGGTATGAGGAGTGTTGAGGGATTCAGAATAACGTACTCTACTGACGGAAAAGCTTTCAAGCATGTAGATGATTTCGGCGAGATCCCGGCAAGCCCGGAGATAAGTTATTCATGGATACGTTGCCTGTCCAGCACACGGACGGCGTGATAGAACTCTAGGGAGGGGGGTGGAGGTCTATTATCTCAGGAGGCTTACATTGCTTAAGAGGGTGCGCGGAGAGCTTAGGCTGCCGAAGAGCGCTAGGGGAGACATAAGGGCATTGATGAAGATAGGAGAGAGGTGGTTCAGGAGGGTTACTGGGGACTTCCTAGTTATGCGGAGGATGGTATTGGTCTATAAGCCTCTTATGAAGACTCATCAACAATTACTCAACAAGTATAAGGCTTTGTCTGAGGCTGAGAGGGAGGTTCTGAGGCTAGTAATAAAGTCCTTGGAGGTGCAGATGGAGGAGATGGCTAGGATGATCGCTGAGGAGACCGGTAAGAGGTATCCTGTGTACAATAGACTTGTGGGTGAGCTGGTGTGGGTGGTAACGTTGGTGCTATGGAGGCTCTGGCCGAGCTGATTACATACTTAGATCCATCTAAGGGGTTCAGGAAGACTAGGAATTTACTGGGGCTGTTTAAACCGATTCGCGGTAGAAGGAAGATCTATAGTGGGCATTTGAGGCGTGCTTTGCAGAGGCTGACGGCTTCAGCAAACAACACCGCATTATTTCAACTTACCGCGAGGATGGAGAAGGAAACCCTCTCAAGAGTCTGGAGGATATGTAGGCAGGAAGCCCTTGGGAGGCTGGCCATGCCGGCGCAGGGATAAAACCCGAGAGGCCGGTATGATGGCACAATTAACGCGCACCCCGGTGACGGGTGCTGCGATAGCTTATTTAACGTCCGGCCTCCTCTAAGGGTTTCCCACACGCTGCACGGGTGGCCAGCCAACCCCTCCCCCTTCTTTCCCTTTTAATGATGAACGATAAATAAGCTATGCAGCCGCCGAGAAAGGCGCCCTTTGGGAGTCCTACACAACCACTATCGAGCGATTTCCACCGTCTATCTAGCCACCTTCAAGCCCGCTCTCCGCCTTTGCCGAGACTATGAAGACGGCGTCACCCACGTTCGTCCCCGTGGGGCCGGTCATTATGTGGCCGCCCACGAGCCTGAAGAACGTGTAGGAGTCGTTGGCGCGGAGGTAGTCTTGGGGCCTGATCCTGAGAGCCTCGGCTAGGGCGAGCAGCTCCTCACCCACGACTGCACCGGCCGCGTCCGTCGGGCCGTCGACGCCGTCCGTGCCGACCGCAGCCAGCAAAGCGTTTCTGCACCCATCCATCTTGGTGAGGGCTGCAAGCGCCAGCTCTTGGTTCCTGCCCCCTCGTCCCCCACCCACGACCCTGACGGTAGACTCGCCGCCTGCGAGGTACACGGTTCCTGGACGCCTCTGGAGCTCTCTGGCGACCGAGCCTAGGAACAGGCCGAGGGAGGAGGACTCGCCCTCGAAGCACCTAGAGAGTATGCTTGCCTTATAACCTAGTTCGCCTGCACGTTTCGCAGCAGCCTCCAGAGCCTCGCCCACCCCTCCGACGACCACGTTGGTTACTCTGCTGAAGATCGGGTCTCCCGGCTTAGGGGTCTCCCCGACAAGCCCGGCGACGCCCCTCTCGATCCTCTCCCTAACCCTCCTCGGAGCCCTCTCCCAAACCCCATACCTCACCAGGACCTCCTGGGCGTCTCTGAAGGTCGAGGGGTCGGGAGCGGTGGGCCCAGACCCAACCACGTCCACCCTGTCGCAGGGGACATCGGAGATGATGAGGGACAAGACTCGCGCAGGCATCATGGCTTTTGCGAGAAGCCCTCCCTTGATGGCTGACAAGTGCTTCCTCACGGTGTTCAGCTCAGCTATCGTTGCGCCCGCTTCTAGGAGGAGCCTCGTCGTCTCGGCCTCGTCCTCCAGCGTGATGCCCTCAGCAGGTGCCGGCAGGAGCGCCGAGGCGCCGCCCGACAGCAGGAAGACTATGAGGGTGTCGCGCGAGGCCCCTCTAAGTATCTCGATAATCGTGTTCGAGGCCCTCAGACCCGACTCGTCCGGAATTGGGTGAGACGAGGGAAGTATCTCTGCACGCCCCATCACGGGTGAGAAGTCGGACCCATGAGGCGCGACGACCACACATCTCTCCACCAGCTCCCCGAGCACTCCCAGCGCCCCCCGCGCCATGCCGGGCGCAGCCTTGCCGACCGACACCACCCACACGGCCCTAACTCCCTCGAGGCTGACTGAGGACTCACCTGCCCTGAGAGTCTTCCCAGAAAGCCTGAGCTTTCTCCCGACGAGCCCAGCAGGCTCCACCGCCGAGATAGCCTCCTCGACAAGCTCGAGGACATCACACACAAGCTCCTGCTTCGAGCCGAAGACCCGGAGAATCTCGCCGCGGTTCTTGATGATCCCGACGGTCAAAGGAGCCCCGGGTGTGTGGTGTGTTTGTACGGCTTTATATGTGGTGGTGCCCGCGTTATGGGAATAGGCTTAGGAGCTCTATCGGCGAGTCTATCAGGAGGTGTGGCCTGTGTGCAAGAAGCTTCTCCCTACTGCTGACGCCCCCAGTCAAGGAGACCGCCATCATCCCGACCGACCTCGCGGCCAAGATGTCGACCGGAGAGTCGCCGACGTGGATAGCCATGCTGAAGGGAGCTCCGAGCGCGTAGGAGGCCTTGACAAGCATCTCCGGGTCAGGCTTCATCCTATCGACGTCGTTCCTGCTGACGACGCAGCTGAAGTATTCGTCGATCCCAGCCCGCTTGAGGGAGAGGTTGGCCGCCGTCCGAGAGTTGTTTGTCGTCACAGCCATCGATATCCCTCTCCTCCTAAGCTCCTCCAGAAGATCCGGGACGCTACTCCTTGGGGCCGCGTGCTCGGCGGCGCCTAGCTCCTTCTCGCTGTAGATTCTCTCGACGACCCCGCGGAGAAGTCTGTACCTCTCTGCGTTTCCCCCAGCTACCAGCTCGATTATCTGGGGTATCGAAAGCTCGTCTATGCCGTTCCACAGCTCAAGGTCGCGGCTAAACTCCGACCGAAGCCAGTCAATAAACTCCCTCCTAGCCTCCCTTATCCACGGCTCGGGAAAGACCACCAAGGTCCCGTCAAGGTCGAAGAGGACCGCGGGGCGCGGCACGGAGGATTACAAGGACAGCCCAGCCTATAGAGATATGTCTAAGACCTTCCGATAAGCAGCGGCTTTATCAGCTTATGTCTTGTATCTTGGGTATCCGTATAAAGTTGTTTGTCCTTTTCCTCTGAATACTACCTCGTTTCCCCACAAGTCCAACTGTATCGGTATGTTTCCGTGTTCTATGCCTAGCATGTGTCTTAGTTTAGATTTCTCCTTCTTTA
>JAVVGN010000003.1:0-47851 GCA_032249095.1 Candidatus Caldarchaeales archaeon
TGCCTTCTCGGTCAGCCTGCGGAAGTGCCACACCACCGCGTGAGGGAAGTGAGCAAGGAAATAGGAGTCTCGGTGCGGAAGGTGAAGGCCGTATTGGCGGGCAACCCTGTCGGTCTCACTTTTGAGGAATACGAGCGCATAAGAAGAACTTTACTGAAGGAGGGTTGAAACGTGGACGAAACTCAAATGGTGGAAACGATCTGCCAGTGGCTCACCCAAGCTGAAATTCAGGAAAACTACGCTACGGGAGCTCAGCGAGAGGAGATGCATGCTTTCATTGAGCATGCCGTCAGAGTTCTCGACTTGCTTGGACAGTCTGAGCTTATGAAAGACGCTTCCAGCTTTTCTGACCGCATTAAGACTGAGTTTGAGGCTTTGAAGAAACGAGCAGAAAGATTAGGTCTCGTGCAGGAAAGCTGACCTCGTGAGGCTCTACAATAGTGATTTCTCCTTTCTCTATCGCTTGGGCGAAGGCTCTTTGGTCTGAGCGGGTGGGGATATAATAGGCGAGGTTGGCTATGCTTCCTTCCCGCTCAAGCAAATCGTGGAGGGTGAAATCTAAGGTAGAGACCAAAACTCCATAATTCTTTCCGACCCGCAGCAGCCTCCCTTGCTGGGCGAGGAGGAATCTGAAAATTCTTTGAAGCCTTCGATTATATTTCTTCCACTTTGGGAAGACAATGGCGTGGATGCTTCCTTGCGCCATTTTTGTCAAACTTTGTTGGAATGCCTCCCATTCACCCTTAATCCTTTCAAGTGCCATTTTGGTGAGGTCGAAATTGGCTGGCACAAAAATAAGTTTTTTTGCCCCCTTTACTTTCAAGTATGGTAGCACCTTTGCTTTTAGGAGGTGGCGAACTAAGGCGCGGTTGAGAGGCGGTTTGTAGGACTGAACCCACTCGCGGAGCGTCACGAATTTGCTCCTATCTTTTACGAAGTCGCTAACTGTAAAGTTCCCGTTGATTTCCCAGTTGAGCGACGCAATATCGTAAAGGATGAATCTGGTGTTGGGAATCGGATAAGCCTTAAGTCCCAGTTTCAGCAGAACCCTTTTGTAGTTAGTGTTGTTGTTCAACTTCCCGTCCTTTGAGGCTCGCGGGTAGAGTAAGTAAAGGATGCGGCTCAATTGCAGCAAAATTTTACCTTCTCTTTCCATAGGGGCAGCCCCCTTTCAATCTTTGTAGGCTTCAGGTGTGAGGAAAGAGAATGCCATTGTTCTAAAGAGTTCAGCGATATGCTGGCGCATAGTTGGGACAGGCAGGTAAAGACACCCTACATTTCCTTCTTGCGCTTTAATAAAAATATGCTTGTTGTCGGTAAAAACGAAGTTGTGCCTGAACCCGCTCCGTAGGATTTGGTCGGGGTGCTCGAAGTGGACGTCGTTGAAGAACAACTTCACCGCTTCGTAAAGCTCCTGCCAGCTTGCCTCGTTTCGGTTCTTCGTAATTAACCCAATTCGCCAATCAAGCGATACTGCCATGTCTCTCAACCTCCAATCCTTGCAGTTCTGTGGATTATGACTGTTTTCAATTGCTTGCTTGGCAGGAAGTTTTCCCGCTGAACACTCATTGAAATATTGTGATACATGGAAATGATGGTTGTTAAGGTTTGCGCCATATCCGCTGTCACCGCGCAAGTGATAAACAGGAAGACTTTGTCGCCGCAAAGCTTGGCTTTCTGGAAGTTGTTGAAGCCTACCGCCCGACCAATGCTCCGCACCAACATTTTGGCATAGTTGAATTGCGGGTGTGGTTTTATGGAAAACCTTAGGCGCGGGAACTTATTCCTAAGCGACTGGGCTAATGCGAGCATTTTATTGAAGCCCCGCTCGTCAGCCCCGCCGACGCGGACGATATAGCCTTCCTGCGGAAGGTTCGCAGGATTGGGGCTAACTGTCGCAGGCGACGCTTGGCTTTTAACTGCCTCCCAGTTTGGATAGTAAACGCTGCTGAAGTCTGTTTTGTTGAGAAAGCTTGCTGGGGCACTTTCGAGAGGCAAAGTTATTGCGAGCTTAGTGTAGTGTGGGACGACGGCGGCGCTCCACGAAGGTTGGGCTGAAGGAGAAGGCCCGCTCTGAATACTAAAGCCGTCGGCTGTATAAGTTCGCTCGCTCCAGTTTACTTCTACCGAGAATTGGCTGGGTGACGGCTGCATTTTGAGCCCCCCGATCGGAATTTATACGTATAAATTCTGTCCTGTCTTAGTCACTATAAACATAGACGCCGAGGAACGGGTCGGTGCTGGCTTTGCGAGCCTCAATGTAAAGTCCCATCGGAAACATGATAGGCGTGAAGGTTACGACAGTCGGAGTATTCGCGTTTACTTCGATAACCAGTTTCGTTTGTGCCAAGTCGCTGGGGTTAGACGGGTCTCTTGTCCCGCTAACCCAGTCCCAGAAATAGACAGTGCCCCGCCCGCTCACGACGATACAGGTCACCGCGAATTTGTCAGTTGACGCTGACTTGTAGCTCCCAGAAGTTGCTGAGCCAGTGAGAACTAATCGTGCCTTCAAATTTGCTGCGAACATTTGTATCACCTCGCTCATAGATTTTAACGCTATTTTTTCGTATTCTACGAATGCGCGGTCAAGAAGCAATACCCTTTCTTGTGTCCCGTCGTAGAAAGTCAGGCGAGGAATATTTTGGTTTAGGTCTAAGGTTACTGAAGTTGGCGAGAAGTTGGTATGCTCGACTGTCACGGGGATAGGGGACGGCAGCGGGTAATCGTGCCAATCGTCGAAAATATTCGCTTGGAAAGCGAGCCTTCGCAGGGTCGTGCCCTCTCGGATAAACGTGTGGCAGGTAATTCCCAAAGCGATATTCTCGGGCGAGATTACCGTTAGGCTCGGGTAAGTCATAGTTTTCCTTACAGGCGTTACGCCCGCTCCTAAATTCCAAATGATTGCGTGGCATTTCCAGCCTTTCTGCGAGAGGATAAGAAAAACTGCGGCGTAGTAATTTGCGTCGTAGCGGCTGACAAAATGCTGGATTTCGGCTAAGTCGTTGGGGTAAGTCGCTTGCCAGCGCCAGCCCAGCGGTTTCTCATTCTCGGTTTTAGCGACAACAGTTTTGAGTTGGCTGAGCGTCGCCGAAGTTGCGGGGGTATGGAAGCCTATGTAGCCGTTTCCAGCGTCGTAGACCCACGGCTCGGCGAAGTTGGAGGGGACGGTTAAATTAGTTTCGTTGAAAAGCCAGAACCGACCGCTGTTGGACGAAGGGAGAGTTATAAGGCACACGTCGCCTTGATCTTCGAGCACCTCGAAATCCGGGCGGGCTGGGCTTATAGTAACAACATTCCCAGCCAAAGTCGCCTCGCAGGTCGGCGGGCTTGCTTCAACGTTCCTAAAGTCTTTTTCCCAAAGCATTCCCCAAGCAACTATTTTCCCTTCCTCGCCAATTTTGGCGAAGGACTTTTCTGCTTTGCCCCAGTGAACTTCGGCGTGCCTGAATGTCAGCGGGACTTCTATTTTGAGCGGCTGAAAATCGTCGTGGTAGAGAACGAACTCGTGCCCCACATAGTTAGCCCTCAGCAGCTTCATTCTGTCGAAATTTCGAAACTCAATTAAGCCCTTGTAACCCGTTCCGTCCCTGCTCGCCAAGAAGCTAATGAAAGATTGCCAATCGAAAGTCGTTGCGAGCGTCGAGGGAAACTGCTCCGAGCCGACGGAAATTCGGCAGTTTGTCGGGTCGAAGGAAGAGCCCCACGAAAGTTGGGTTATGTCAGCCTGCTTAGCCTCGAAGGTGAAGGACGAGCTATTGAAGTTAAGGTAGCCGCTGAAACTTCCCGCAGTAATTTGAAACCCGCTGCCGCTGAGGGCGTGGTTTCTTTTGATTTTGAGGATATCCGCAATAATGAGCGGGGCTGACGAAAAGCCCCCGTAAATCCCTTCGAAGCCAATTCGCGTAGCCATGACATTGTAGGTTATTGCCGAAGTGTCGGCGACGGCAACCACATTGGCTTGAATTGACGCAACCTTTGCGGTAGGGCTCGTCCTAAAATCGCAGAACCAAATATTTCTGCCGGACACTTTATTAGCCACTGTATTGAACACTATTATCCCGTCGCCGAAAATATTTAAGTCGGCGTCGTTAACAACTCGGACAGTATGCGCCGCGAGACTGATTGTCGGGCTCGTTACCGAAGTCGCTGTAAGATACACATGCGTTGAGAAGGGGTCGGGCAAGATAAGGCATGAAACCCCCGCAGGGACGCTCGGCAGCGGCGAGGAAGTATTTACCGTCAAAATTCCCGTTGACGAGTTCCAGCTGGCTGAGGAGATAGTATTGCTGTGCAATCCACTATCCAGAGCAATGTAGAGGGACTTTCCAGTCAGAAGGGGGACTAAGTTGGGGTTTATGCTGTAAAAACTAGCTGGTCTCAGTGTTATCTGGGTTGCGCCCGACGAGACGGGGGCAGCGGCAGTGAGCCCCCACTCGCCCGCGCTCAAATTATTCCTTCTCGGCGAGTATTTTAAGCTCCCGAACCAGCTCGCAGTTTCGTCGACTGTAAGGGTAGCACATGTGATATTCACAAATTCCTCGCCCATAGGATTTCCGTCGATAGTGGCGTAGGATTGTAGAGTAATGCTCCCGCTCCAAGTCATGCTCCGCTCAACAGCAGTTGCGGGAAATTGCAATGTCGAATAAGGCTCCAAAGTCAAGTTTCCGCCGCTAAAAGTCGTAATATCGAAAATTACAGTAACGCCCTGAGTGATAACCACGTCGTCGCCTGTCTGCGGGACTTGCCCGTTCTCCCAAGTTGAAGAGGACGACCAATTTCCGTCCTGAATAGCCCGCCTAAGAGCCATGTCTCTTCACCGACAGAGATTTTAACGCCACTTCCTAAAATTAAGGAATGGAGGTGTTGCTAAAAATGGAGAAGGCTATAATTATTAAGCCCAGACCTGCTGTCGGCGGTGAAATAATCGCAACGCCGCCTGCCCATGTCGAAGGGGAAATTGCTTCGACCGAGCCCCTTTTGGACGAAATGAGTATACTTTTTGGTGCGAAGGGATATCTTACCATTGACGAACTTGCCGAAAAGTATCCAGAGGTTCATGCTGCTATTGGAAATATTATTGGGCGCGTTGAAGGGCTCCCCAAGCTGGTTCTTCAGGGTGTTGCTCCTCCAGAGGGCAAGGATTGGGAGGACATTGTCGAGGCGGTTAAGGAAGGCCAGCCTTTTTCCCTAAAGGTTTGGGTGGTAGGGTTCCCTCAGTCCCTCGAAAAGGCGAGGAAGCAAGCAGTCCTTTCTTACCGTATTCCAGTGATGGTGGGGGAAGTTGTTTTTGAGCCGAGCGATAGGACAGTTAAAGTCGGCGACACTGAAGTGCGCCAGTATGACGGCATTTTCGACCCAATAGAAGCATATATCCGCCATGTAAAATACATTGAGCTGCCTGAAGTTAGGGAAGGGAGGAAAAAGGACATTCTGACGGAGGAAGAGGCTGCGGAACTGAAGGAAGAATTCTTGGAAGAGGAAGAGAGGGAGGAAATTAGTCTTGAGGAGCTTGAGGAGGAAGAGGAGAGGGCAGCACGGGAAGAAGAGGAGGAAGAGGAGGAGGAGTTAGTCGAGCAATTTATTTCCCGAATTGGAGAAGGCAAGAAGCTTCTCAAGCAGGTTTTGCTTTCGAAGATTGCCGCTCTCTTTGAGAAAATCAAAACACCTATTCTGCAAAAAGCCAAGAAAGACAGCGATAAGAGGGACGACGTAGAAGGTGCTAAGCGGAAACTTGAAGAGGGGCTGAAAGCACTTTCCGAAGGCGACGGGCTCGAAGCCTTAGAAGACTTCGCTATTGCCCGTTTCTACCTTTTCGACCACGATAGTTATACCGAGCCTTTAGTCAATGCCTTCGATGACCTCATGGAGATAGCTTGGAACGCTTATAAAGGTCGGAAGTATTCTAAGGAGCGGGCCCGTGAAATTGTCCGGCGAATTTTGAGGCTCATTGAGAACCCCAGAGGCGAGCGTGCTGAGCCACCACGCCGAGTTGATTCCCCACGAGACGCCCGCCTGTGGGAAATGGCTAAGCGTATCGTAAAGGACGAATACAAGGACGTGGAGGAGGATACGGAGCAGTTCTGGCGACTGGTGTCTCGCATTTTCACGAGAATGAAGCTTAGGCTCGGCGGCGCTCGTGAGGAAGTCGTTGAGAAAATCGTCGAAGAGCTTCGTGAAAAGCACGGAAAGCTGCCTGCTGCTGGTAAGGGCGCTAAGACAGCGAAGGAAGTTGAGCGCTTAAAGGAAAAGCACCTTCGTGGCGGTGAAGATTGAGCGGCGCTCCTTATTGGCTTTGGGGCCGTGCAATAATATGTAAGTCCACTCGGGTTTATGCTCTTTCCATATCTTGTTGTATACCTTCTCTACGACTGCGTTGATTTGCTTAATTTCGTGCCGTCGGAAGTTTTGGGGCAGCGCGATAACCACATCCCCGCTCGGGTTTTCGTAAATGTGGAAGGGAATGCCCATTTTGGCGAACTTTCGACTGACCTGCTCAATGAACTTCTTCTTGGTCACCTTTTCGATCACCTCCTTGCGAGATTTTCTTAGGCGCTGTCTCCAAATAATGCTGATAAGAAGCATTAATTTTACCCTCCCTTCTCTTATTGTGTTGGTATTCCAATGGGGAACGAGTGCGGCACACATAAATCTAACACAGTCTTCGGCGTATCGCCAGCCTCCCAAGTGTGGGTCACGGCTCTAATGACCCACACGCTCCTTCCCACAGGCGGTATGACAGCCAAATTTGATGAGGTTACGAGCCTTACCGTTTGGCGAGGGTATAAGAAAGGAAGACCAACGCTCAGGCTCGCTTTCAAAGTTTTCGGCGGGAAAAGTTTGCCGCTAAAGTATGCTCTCAGCGCCGCCAATTTCGCCTGCGCCGTCGTCATAATGTTGGGGTTAAGCACATACTTCGGTATCCTAAAGCCCCCGTAATACCAAGCGAACGGGTTAACTTCCCTGTTGATGTCTGCCCAGATATAGTAGAAAGGCACCCCGAAAATGGTGAGACCCTCGACGGTCACCTGCGTGGGCAAGTTCCAAATTCCTTCTTCTGCTTGCAGCTCTATCAGCCCGTGTGCGAATGGCGCTTCTGCAACAGTCACTTGATAAATCAACTCGTCTGTTGAGGCTGGGATAATATGTTGCGTATAGTCTTCCGGGCCGATGACCAACGTCCATGAAGGAATTGGCGAGTAATATCCAGCGGGGATTATTGCTAAGGTGGAGCGCCACGGCACACTCCACCAGTAGTTTCCGTATCCGCCAATTTCTTGCAGGAGGGTAGGGCTAATGTATTCCGCCACTGAAGTGGCAAATTGGTTGTATTCTGAAGGAAGCAAGTAGTATCGCCAAACGAAGTTGAGGGCAGACTTGTATTGGAGGAGCGGGTAAATGACTGAGGGCGAGGGAAGCGAAATGACTTCACAGCCGCTAATCCCTGCGAACCTTTCCAGTGCGTCGCCAAGTGAGCCGCCTGCCCCGAGTTCCGCACGGGGCTGCTCGGGCACACTCTGAATAGGAAAACCATAACCACCGAGAAGGTCAGCAGCCGAAACCCTTTCATTTCCCAGCCACCAGCTCAGCGGTGCTCCCATAGGTAGCCCAGTAATACCTTTAGCCCGCAGTGGCGACAAGCCTGACGCAGCCAGCGCCCACATAGCGAAAGCTCCCGGCGTCCAGTTATCCAGAATGGGGTCTTTCCCTGTAGCGGGAACCCATTTTAGTCTTGTGAAAATATCAGCGCCTTTGATCGTTACCTCCACTTGCCTACCTGTCGCTGTCTCCCGTGTCCCGCTAATAGTAACTCCTGTCACTATCCCGTCAAAGACGGGGTAAAGGAAACCTTCAACTCCTCCCGTTGGCAGCTCGAGCACATAGCCAAGCTCGATAAGCATTCTTCGGTAAAGCAATTTTGAAGGGTAAGGGATTTCCCACCCAATGCTAGTGGGGTCTATCGAAAGCCCAGTCGCCACAGCCTCAATAGGCTGAACACCGAGGTATTGCCCGAAGATAGATTCGTCGACTACTACCTTCACTGTGGCAGTGCTTCCTTCCAAGCTGTCCGTCAATGTCACTGAGACACTCTCCACGCTGGTATCCAGCTGAGAATGGCGAGGGGCGGGAGCGATAAACTGCAAGGACGGTGGAGGGACTTTGGACGCCGCCACAATAGGTAATCTAAATATGTCAACGCCCACGAAAATTGGAGGCCGAGGTAGAAGTGGTGACCCCTTCAATACTATTTCCTTTTGTATGCTCTCGTCTAAGTAATCAATGAATGGACCTTTCTCTCCGTCGAAAGTAGGCGAGAGGGGAGCGCCTGCTGCCCTTTCTGCCATCGTCGGGTAGAAGCCACTTATTTCACCCCAATATTCTTGACCGTAGGCGTCAACAGCTCTTGTTCTGAAGACAACAGTGCTCATAAGTATATCTTCTTTTCTCAACACCCCTTGCAGTGTCTTTCCACCAATTTCCCCAATAAGGTATTTCTTCACTGTATCATCAATGGCTACGTGCTCGACAATGAATGGATAATCGGGTGATAGCGAAGGGACAGCATAAATTCTCATGCCGACAAAGTTAGGGTCGGGGCTCATTCGCCCAAATGCCCGATAAATTCCTCGTGTTAAGGTAATGCTGTCATACGGGACGGGTAGGTATGTGGGGTTAACTTCAGCACCGTAGATCATTGCCGACGGTGTGCTCAATTCCATTGGAATTGGCTCATACATGGAGAGTGCAATAGGAATCTCAGGCACGTTCAGCCCTCTGGCGCCGACAGTTCCTTTGACAAATATCCCGCTCGGTGCAACTTTCGTAAAGTGAAAGGTGGACGGGTCGACAATTATCTGAGGATTACTTGGAATTATGAAAGTTGGCTTTGTTGCAATAGCGGTCTCAGCATACTCGAGGTAAGGGATAACCACGTTGCAGGAGACATTAAAGAACCACATTTTGGGTGGGCAATCTGCGCGGGCAATTGCATATCCGTTCTGCTCCCACCACCGCCTCGCTTCTGCTGCTCCAAAATGGCGAGCGATATATTCCAGCGGGTTGAAAGCGAAGAGAGGTTCAACTTTCTCGCCTCTCATAGCCGCTTTGAGAATGGCGTTATAGCTGAAAATGCAGACGTGGTTGCGAAGGTGCATAATAATGTAAAGGTCATATTCTGCGCCAGCTTGAAATGCTTTTGCGCCCCACGGGAAACTCAAACTGTTGACTGGATACCTGGTCACATTGGGCGGGAGTGGGTCCCCGTTTACTATCGGTCTAAGGTATTTTAGGGAGAAAATATAGTTATAGACCCCGCCGTGCTTGACGGCGTTTCTGTAGATAGGATTTTGGCTGAGCGAAAGATGTCTGGCTGGGATATTTGGGTCCGACGGCACGGAATATCCGTCCTTCATAAAGTAGAAGTTGGTTGCATTAGGCAAGATTTCGAGCATATAGTAGCCGCCCCAAAAAACCCTTATCATAGCAGTTTTCGCAATAGCGGCAGTCTCTTGAAACATGGGTGCCATTGGTGCAAGGTAGAAACCGAAAGTAAAATCGCCGAAATCGCTTCTAAGGTGGCCGTCGCCTCCAGATACCCAGTCAAGGTAAACTCCGGTCAAGTAACCGTCAATTAATTCTATGGTAGTTCTCTCGTCCGTATCAGTGAACGTTACGGGTTTAGGGCCTTCCACGACCAAATAGTCATAGGTGGATAATTGGTAAAGGGTCGATTTCAAACTCTCTAATGCTGCTTCTCCTTGGGTCGCAACCGTCTTCCAGTCGATCATTTTCTTGGGGAACGGAATAGTAGCTATGCCTTCTTGCATTGATGGGAGGCGTAGGCTTTTGAGGGTCAACGCTTTCGGGATATGGGCGAGCGTAAAGATAATCCCGATCGAGCCTCTAATGGTTAAGCCGATCTCCCCAAAGCTGAGGGCGGGAATACGGCCGTGCACTGCCAATGGAAGCGGTTGAGTAACAACTTTGAAGTAACCAGGTGTTGTAATATCGCTGTTGTAAGTCGCAATTGCATAGGGATAAATGTTTGGATAAAAACCATACTTGGAGACTGGAAAGTAGTCCATTGGCGAGGCGACATAAAGCGTAAGGGGGATAGGCACATAGGCGTTAATCGGTTCACCTACGAACATACCGGTGAAGGGCGGGGTGTCGAACCCTGCCTCGGTGGGAGCAGTATAGGAGGAACCGTCCGGGTTGGTAAAATTAGCGAGAAATCTATATCGCACAGGTAGGTCTTCTGGGCGGGGGAAGATTTTCCCGCGCCCGAGGAAATGTCGGGCAGTGAGCCACTTCAGGTTTGCCTGCTCAGCATACTCTTTAACGAGGATATGTCTTTCGTAGTAAGGTGGCGAAATGAGAATTTCTTCCCCCACCAAGTTCGTTCCTGCGATACGCACCCGTGCGAGCCCATACATTAACCTTTTTGGCTGCATTACTTATCACCGAGTTGTAATTTTAGCCCTTAATTCTCCTGAATTCTATAGCGATTGTGCCTTCGCCTTCGACCATTGCTTCATTGTAGAGGGTTTCCCACTCGTCATCGGAAAGCTTCCGCCCGATAAGTCGCTCAATCCCTTGTCTCAGCAAATCGGGGTTTAGCCTCCGTACTCCCCTGCGCGGAATAACCCTAAACATTCCCGCCTCACCCAGATAGGTGACTGGGTAGGAAAGGGATTTTTCGACATGGGGAAAGAGTGGACGGATAAGAGTATCGACGAACCTGCGGTAGTTTTCTTCGCTTTCCTTATACTCGAGCCAGCGCCTAAAGCCCTCCACGAGAAGCGGGCTGATTTCTTCGCTGGGCTCTTCTGGCTTGCCCCAGCAGTTTGTGTGGAACGGACAGAGTTTCACGTCGTAGCGAGTCTCGACGAAGCAAGGGAATCTGAACGGCTGGTAGCCTTTCGGGACGGGCGGGATTACACCGCTCTTAATAAACTCGTCAAGACAATTTTTCATTTCTTCGACGATTTGGCGGACTTTCTCGTCTGGCTCAGGGAAGTAGAAAACCCCAAAATCGGCGGGGTTATCTCGGTTCAGGTAAATAAGAAACCCCTCAACTTCGTTAATGTTTTCAGTTACATGCGTTCCGTCCTCAAGCCAGTAGCCGTTATCCTTGATACCCAGCAGGTAGGCGTTGAGCTGGATATAGTGGTTTGGGAGCGGGCTATCTGGTATTTCGTAGCGGGTTTTGATTTCCAGCACAGTAACTTTTCCGTCTTCCGAGTGATGCAAAAAATCGCAGTGCCCCGCAATTCCCATTAGGTTGACATGGCACTGGCGCTTGAATTCGGGGAAGGCAAATCGGGCGAGAAACTCCTCCCACCAAATACCCGCAACCATTACACCCCACCCACGACTAATATCCCCTTCCTCCTCTTCTTCTCCTGCCCCTCCGACGAGGAACGAGAAAATGAGCTGGCGCGGGCAGCTCCTCAATCGGGAAAGCGATAACCTAACTTGAGGTTCGCCCTCGTCTTCGTCATAGCGCGGGGCAGCTTTTTCAGTCAATTGGTGCAGCCCTTTCTCAATCCGCTCCCTAATTTCTTCTTTTGTCATTTCCGTCACTCCCTTTCTCAGCGTTTTAGGCGGCTATCTATATTTTATCCTCAATCGGGTTTAAAATTTTGGGTGGAGGTGACATAAATGTTGCCAGCATACAAGTGCTCAAAGTGCGGCTCAGTTTTTGTCGAATGGACTGTCGGTGAAGAGCACGGCACGCCGTGGTTCTTCGTCCATAGCGCTATGAGAGGGGAGCGCCAGTCGTCTCTGCGGGCGAACCTTATTTGCCCCGCTTGCGGGCACAACAACGGATTGGTCGTCTGGCTGGCGGGCAGTCCACTCGCGGTTCTCAACTTCGAGGTTACCGCTACCATTCTTCCCGTTACCGAGTTAACAGTGGAGCAGGCTCAAGTTGTCGACGAAGTTGTAAGGCGCGTCCGAGAAATGTATCCTGAGGAGACGGTGGTCACTTTTGCAGAAGTTAAGCAGGAAAGCGAGGGCGAGGAAGTGAATGAGTGAAGCGCCGAGGACGGTAGAAGAAATTCTGCGGAAGTTGACCGACGTGTTGCGGGCGGATATTTTTTCCGAGAACCCTCAGCCTCCCCCGCCCGGCGAAGTCATTACTTTGTATGACGACGATGCTTACTGGACAGTTCTACCAAGCTTCTTTTATTGGTTACCGAGAGGTCGGCGCGCTGCGAGCCAAGAAGCGCTCAGGCAGATTAGAGAGAAGGCGGAATTTTTCCCGCATGTGGGCGTGACGGGGCGCTCACGCTGGGTGGACTTTGCTATTGGCGGGGCTATGATGCAATACATAGATTTCCGCATTTTCATAATCGTCGCCGCCCCGCCAGCGGTAGACGTTGTGGAAAGGATTAACAACACCTTGGCATGGTTCTCAATGATTATCTTGAACCGACACAATGTCCCGCCCTACTGGTGGTTCACGGAGGTTCGTGAAATTGAGCCGCTCTTCAGGACACAGATTTTCCCGCAGTGGACTTTCGGCTACTTAGGCGGGACGCTTAGGTGTCACCCGCAAGTTCTACCATTCCTTTGGGAGCAGGTGGCTCCGCAGCCATGAAGATTAAAGAAGTAATTTACGAGATTTTGCGGGGCAATTTCGATTACCCCAGCGACGAGGAGTTGGACGAGCTCGCTTACCAAATGCGCGATTTAATCATTTCCCTGCGCCTAATGCCGGCAGAAGTTAGGTCTTCCGTTCTTCGTCGCATTTTCTGGGTCAGCAAAATTCTCCAAACCTTCCTCATTTTGAGCGCTACGGAGGAGAAAGAACTACCTATAGAGCCTCTCCGCCACATTTTTCGCTACTTTGCGTCATTTATCAAGTTGCCCGATATGGACTTTTTCCGCAAAACTGTTGTCGACCCGCAGGCTAAGAATATTGGAGTGCTTTACCATTACCACCAGCCGCCCACTTCTTACCGCCCCTATCTTCCCTTCCTCAAATTTCAAGAAGTTTCTCGCAAGCACTTTTTGAAGACGCTACCGATTAGGCAGAAGAGACTCGCTAACAGGCTAAGACCGCCCGCCGAAAAGCGGGCTACCCAAGCCCAAGTCTACTCTTCGCTGGTTAACCCATCGCTTTACATTGTCATGAACAAGAGCGCTCTGGGGCGGGGCAGCAGCATTGCTGAGGCAGCCGAGGATTTCGTGCGTCGCTGGCGTCTCCTCGTCAGCGCTGATATCCCCTCTCGCCTTCCTATCCAGAAATACATTGAAGAATTCAAACTTGAGCCTTGTGGCATAATATCGGTGGTGGAGTATGAAGACGGTCAAGTTCGCTGGAACTTCGAGCCCCTCGGAGGTGACCTTACTAATGAACGAAGAGAAGACTTTGGGTCAGCGGGCGGAGAACTTACGCAGGCAAGCGATAGCTCTCCTCCTTCTGGAGGAGATAGAGGGGAAGAAAGTGGAGAAAGAACTTGACCCAAAAGTCCGCCAGATAGCCCGAGAAATCGCTGCTGAGCTGGAGGGGCTAAGTGTTGAGGAGAAAATAAATAGGCTATTCGATTTGCTTCTTTTGGAAACCGAGGTGGGAGGAAATTGGTGAGGCGGAAACGCAACCCGTCCAGCTATGAGGTTGCCCAACACGTTCGGATTTTGCCCCTCGCCAAAGTGAAGGCGGAGAAAATTATTGCCCTTGACCCCGGCGAATTATTTACTGGCGTTGCTGTCTGGAACATACCTATGGGTAAAAAGGAAACGTTTACATTGCGGGCGGAGAATTTTGACGAAATGCTCCACAAAGTTTTGGACTTTCTGCGGGCGGAGGTCACCGACAGAACTTACATTATCTGCGAAATGACCTTTATCCAGCACCCGTCGGCGACTTTCGTCTGGCAGATTATCGGGGCGATTAGATACTTTTACCGCCAGCAACTTTGCGCTGTGCCCCCGTCACAGGCGAACAAGGGAGCTTACGGATATGGTAAGCCTAAATTATCAGAAAAGAAGAAGGTTCTGAGGGAACGGGGTTGGGTAGGACTAAAAAGCGACCACGAGGTCGCAGCAGCAACTCTGGCGGAGTTCTTCCATACCAAGTTCGTGGCGAGTATCTTTGTTTAACCGCTGATTTGAATTTCTTCCTCTTCCTCTACCGAAATTTCTACTTCTTCTCCATGCACATTCACTTCTAAGGGCTCAATGATAACATAGTTCCAACCCGTAAATTGCCTTATTTCCTCCGACGCAATGAGGCTTGTTTCTTCTGTGACCGAAATGATAGGCTGCGCGATGGGAGTATCAGTTACTGTAACCGCGTAGCTCTCGCTTACGGAGGTGCTAACCCCTGTTGTTATAGTTTCAGCAGTGGTAATATTGGTGTCTTCTTGTGCCATTATGGTAGCCTGAGGTGAAACCTGCTCAGTAATAGTAGGTTGAATAGTTTCAGAAACTGTTGCTCCTACCGAAGTGGAGGGTGCACTTGCCAGGGTCACATTCGTTGCGTCGCTGACGCTCACTTGAGCAGCGGCGCTCGCGGTTTCTTGGAAAGTAACCCCCATCGTATCGGCGGAGGAAATTCCAATTTGTGCTGCTGCTTGGTCGCTCAGCGTGGAGGCGATAGTCTCAGAAGCGGAAACTTGAGCAGTTTCAGCGACACTCTCGGTGACAGTAGGAGATATTGCGTCGCTTACTGCTACCGAGTAAGTGGACGAAATAACGGCGCTATCGCTAAGGCTCGGCTGGATATTTTCGGTAGTGCTAACTTGGGTGGGCATAGAAGCGGTTTCTTGTAATGTCGGGGCAATTTGTTCTGAAATGGACAGGCTGTAGGAGGACGGGGCGGAGATATTTTCTTGTAATGTCGGGGCAATATTTTCCGATACTGAAACTTGCGGTGTTGTGGTAACTTGCTCGGTTAAGGTCGCATTAATTGTCTCTTGTGTGCTTATCGTTGCTTGCTCGGTAATGTTTTCAGTTAAGGTTGGGCTCACATTATCGGCGACGCTAATATCGTAAATGTTCCCAGCGAAGACGTCCTCAGCGAGCGTGGGCGCAATGCTATCCGTCGCAGCGATACTTGCCTGCTCGCTGACTGTCTCGCTTAAGGTTGCAGCAACCCCGTCGCTAACTTCCAAGTTGTAAATGTTGCCTGCCGTAACATTCTCTTGCAAAGTCGGGGTTATAGTTTCGGTCGCAGCGACTTGGGCTGAAACTTGCCCGCTATCTTGCAGTGTCGGGGCAATTGTGTCCGAAGCACTTAAGGTAGCACTTACCGACGGGGCTTCTTGAATTGTCGGGCTAATGGCTTCGGTTTGAGAAATTTGAACTTGCGCCCCGCCGCTATCTTGCAATGTCGGAGTAATGCTCTCGGTTGCGGTGATTTGCCCAGTAATTGCACTACTATCGCTTAAAGTCGGGGTTACTTGGTCGGAGATACCAATTTCGTAAACATTCCCAGCAGTCACATTCTCACTTAATGTCGGAGTAATGCTCTCGGTTGCCGAGACTTGGGCGCTCGCTTGGGCGCTATCGCTCAAGGTTGGAGCGAGGTTCTCAGAAACGGCAAGGCTGTGGGTTAAATTGGTGCTATCCTGCAAGGTCGGAGCGACGCTTTCGCTCATGGAAACCTGCGCCGACATCGCCCCGCTATCGCTTAAAGTCGTTGCTATACTATCCGTAGCCGAAGCATTTATTTGGGTGCTCACGCTGTCGCTCAAGGTCGGGCTAAGGCTATCGCTTAAACTAATAGGCGCACTTAAGGTTGCTTGGTCGGAAAGGGTTGCGGAAATCCCGTCGGAAAGGCTGAGTGAGTTGTTAAGAGAAGCACTATCACTTAGGTTTGGAGTGACACTATCGGAAACATTGACATTGTAAGTTTGTCCCCCTCCTCCTCCCACTCCAGTCGCTCGCCAGATATTAAATCCCTCAATGATAGCAGCCTGTGTCGCCTGGTTAAAATTGGCTTCTACCCTTATTACCCAGTTTCCCCGATAAGGCGGCGACCAAGTAATATTAAACTCCCCTATTTGGCTAATTGACTGAATGAGTGTAGCCCCTTCCACATATCCAAAGGGATATGCGTAAAAGGAAATTGTATCCCCGGCTGCCAATTGTGTGACATTTCCCTTAATGAGAAGCACTAAGTTAGAAATTCCCGTTGCGAAATCGCAAAAAATTTTTCCAACTTGCTGTGGGACAAAAACGAGCTTGTCGTAAGTTGGCGGGGTATTAGTGACATACCCGGCCCTGTATTCCCGTCGAAACGTGACCGAAGGAAATGCTGCCCCCATGTTGGAGTCAAGTATTGCACCTAAGGCGCTATAAAAGTAAGTGCTCCAACGAGGTTTCTTCAAAGGAAGTTCATAAGCGTCTCTATCCACTTGAAGGTTATCAATTATGATTGGTATAGAAGTTTGGTTAAGTGTAGCGGTAATTCTTGCCTGCCATTCAACTTTTCTGTCGGGAAGCGAAACTTGAATAGAGAACGGACCCGTCGCACTTATCGTCTGCGAAAAAATCGGGCTCTGAGATAGCCCTCGCTTGAAAACAGAAATTGAAATACTATCGCCTGTCGCCATTTGGGTAATATTCCCGTGTATGGTAAGTGACGAAGTATTAGCCCCAACCCACAAATCCTGACACATTATCCCCGTAGTGAAAGGAATGAACCTTAAGGACACACTGTCGTCTGTTCGGACAGAGCGCACTATGCCGCTGGCAAATGGAATATAGAAAGTAGCAGGAAAGGCACCAAAGGTATTCGCTGGCTGCTCGCCCCGAATTGCGAAGAGAAATCCGCCAACACGCATGGGCTTCGGCCTTATATCAAATGTTACCTCATAATAACTCAAATTTTCCATTTTCTTGGCTATAGAGTGGTCAATGAAAATCACTCAAGCTCACCTCGTCCCTAAGCAACTCGCGCCCAAATTTGACCGTATCCTCTCTCGGGTGCCGCTATAATAGGAACCCAAATTTCGTTTCCGATTCTTACATAAACGCCCATTGGTGTTGTAGAAGAAGAAGTGAAGTAAGCGTAAGGAATGATACCGTGCCCATGTAAATAGAGAGGAAGAAGAATGGGCGGCAAATCAGGGTGCCCCACATACGCCGCCGGAAGGAAGCCACCTGGGGGTTGGAAGTTACTCCACCAATTAGTTCCAGTATGAGTAGCAAGGGCAACAAAGACGGTCCTGAACCCCCCGTGAATTAAGAAGTTTGTGCCACCGCCCGCGTCTATCATACTTCCTGCAGTATTGTAAGGCGAAGCAACGAATAAGGCTTTATAAGGTGGGGCGGAGGGGATACCAGCAGGTGGTAAAGCTTGCCCTGCTATAGTTTTGTGGGATGACCCACTATAAGGTGGACCACCAGTATTATTGGTTTCCAGTAAAGCGAACCAATATTCGTTAGCATAAAGCCAATAATAAAGCCCACTCTGGTAGGAATAGGATAGGCGAAGATATGAGCCATTGAAAGCATCCGGGCAGTTGGGCCCAACAGGGACATTGTTTTGACTATCCCAGCTACTCCACATTTTCAAGTCCACATGTTGGGTGCCCGCCAAGTTCCTAAGCTCAAGAACGGCTTTCCCTGCCTCTGAATTGTCGGGCATAGTGTAAGGAGCAGTTTGCAAGAACTTAAAAGCATTGCCGCTCGCGTCAGTATACTCCCTAAGCAATGTCCAGCCAGCGGAAACGAGGCAGTCTCTGATTACGTTCATTAAGTCTAGTCCCGTCGCAGGGCGACCTATGAATTGGTAGACAAAAGCCATGCTATTGAACACCTCCTACTACTGAATTCGTGCCAAAATCATACCTACTCCTCCCCACTCAACACTGCTGCTACCTTGTATGATAGGAACCCATATTTCGCTTCCAATAGGAATTTGCGCCCCCAAACCAAAAGACTGATTGCCTGTTATCCGTGCATACTTGATCTCCCCCGCCCGCCACAAGAGCAGCGGGTAGGTAAGGACAGGAAGGTCGGGGTGACCAATGTAAAGGGGCGGAATTCTCCGCCCATCGTCATACCTCAACCAATTCCACCAAAAGATTGCACCGCTGCTGGGGTTTATGGCAATAATGACATTTTGGTATCCATTGTGGATAATACGACGAAGCCCATATCCTCCGTCAATTAAGCTTCCTCTAGTGTTATATGGAGCTGCCACAAATAATGCCTTGTATGGCGGTGCTGTAGATATCCCTTGAGGCGGTAGTGCTATCCCTGCAATGGTGTGATACATGGCATCCGCGGTGGGGGCTGCCCCCGCACTTGAGGCTAATAATGCAAACCAATATTCGTTGGCGTAAAGCCAGTAGGAAACTCCGCTTTGGTAAGAGTAAGCCAACCGCAAGTATGAGCCGTTGTCGTCGTTCGGGCAGTTGGGCGCCACTGGCGAATTCGTGGCGCTATCCCAACTTGTCCACATTCTTATGTCGACATGGCTGGTAGTTGCGGGGTTCCTCAATTCAAGCACAGCTGACCCTGCGTTGCTATTGTCGGGCATAGTGTAAGGAGCAGTTTGCAAGAACTTAAAAGCATTGCCGCTCGCGTCAGTATACTCCCTAAGCAATGTCCAGCCGACGCTCACAAGGTTATCTCTTATTGTATTCATTAGGTCTAACGCTGTCGCCGGTCTGCCTATGTATTTGTAAGTGAACCCCACCTGTAAGTCACCTCCTTAAGCGATACGCACCCAGATTTGCCCATTTCCTCCATCAGCGCCGTCAAATATGTTGACCCAAGTTTGTGTGCCTATAACCTTTTGTGTGCCCAAAGGGAAGGAAAGGTTGCCTGTAATTCTTGCATAGGGGATAAGCCCGACTGTATTAAGGAAAAGTGGGAAAAGAAAAGGCGGCAAGTCAGGGTGTCCTTCATACCTAATTGGAGTTATTCTTTCTTCCGTAAAGTTTTTCCATTGCGTCCAGAAGTTTCTACCTGTCATAGGATTGAGAGATATATAAGCCCAATAATCTCTATAGTCTATTAAGTGTCTTGTTCCTTCGTTGTTGGAGTTCGGTATCCATGCTCCCGTTGGGAGGTAAGGCGAGGCGACGAAAAGAGATTTGAATGGCGGCGCGGTAGGAACATTCGCTGGGGGGAGCGCTACCCCCGCTAAGGTTTTATATAAGCTGTCGCTTTTCGGTGCACCTGTGGAAGAGTTATGCTCAACCAAAGCAAACCAAAATTCATTAGCGTAGAGCCAATAGTTGATAGTTGTAATAACGCCATATGCTGTCCTTAAGTAGGAGTAGTTAAATTCGTCTGGGCAAGAAGGAGGTAAGGGTTGATTTTGAGTGGCGTCCCATCCGTTCCACATTTTCAGGTCTAAGTGGTTAGTCCCCGCAGGGTTTCTCAGCTCTAAGACGGCTGCCCCCGCCTCGGTATTGTCAGGCATAGGGTAAGAAGCAGATCGCAAGAACTTGTAGTTGCTACCATCCGTAGCAGTGCCCTCCGCAAGTAAAGTCCAACCCGCCACAACCAGTCTATTCCTTATCACATTCATTAGGTCAAGCGCAGTAGAGGGACGACCTATCAGCTCGTAAACAAACCCCACTAAATCTCACCTCCTTTGCTCAGCTCATCCACCACAACCTCGTGGATATCCGCTTTTAAGGTTAGTAGGTCGCTTTGACGACCTTGCTCTAATGCAGCGCGAATTTGCGTCAAAAGGGCATCTTTCTGAGGATGCTTGCTTAGCGCTTGCTCCACTCGGTTCAACCACGAGATAGTATCCTTCATTACCTTCTTGCACTTCTGAGCCCATTGGTAGAGGCGTTGCTTATTCGTCTCCTTCCTGAGGACAGTGGAGAGCAATTCAATTTTAGAGCCCAAGTCTGTCCACCAAGCGTCCTTCTCTTGGTCTATGGTTCCTTTTTCGTTGGCATTCATAATGTAGTTATACAGATTTAGGACAAGCTCCACCTCGTCTCTTGTCATTTTAATACTCCCCCCTTAATTCCTACCGTTACGAAATAGTCACATCATAGTTGACATTGACGGTAACGCCCGAGGCGAGCCCGATTGTGCTGGGGAGTTTGACCCGTGCAAAGAGCCCTGAGCCGTTTGAGCCTGTGCACAATCCAATAGAAGCCAATGTATTTCCTGAAACACCGCTTGTGCCGCCGTCCAGAGTAGCGCTCCAGCGGACTTGGCGGGCAGCCACTTGGCTCTTGGTGGCAGTGACGGTGTAAACCCAAGTGCCAGGCATGGAAGTTTCGGTGTCGGCGGGTGTCGTGGTGTCGTTAGAGAAAGCGACATAGTTAATGTTGACAGTGTTGACGCCGATAGTATTGCGGAGCATGTAATCCCGGCCTTGCGCCACAATGCGGTTCTCGACAACGAAAATGTCTTTCTTCCCGTCAGGGTAGATAACCTCGACAGTCACAATGCCCTTAGGACGAGGTGCTTCTTCCAAAATTCCGACCATTTTCCTTTCCTCCGTCACTGTGATTACCTTGTTCAATCTGTAACCCTTTCAATAACCAGTGCCTCGTAGGGAGGGACGGGATAGTTCTTTACCGTCCCGTCTGGAAAAGTGAGCATAAAGTCAAAATAAACTCGGCTGTTCGGTGCTAACTTTGCTGTCTCTTCTTTTGGGAAACGGACTTTGAAAACTCCATTCGCTGGATCAGTTTTTGTTACGGTAGCAGTGAAAAGCAAATTCCCGCCCGGAGCGTCCTTTACCTCGCAGGCAATTTCAACGAGTTCAATATTGATAGGAACTCCCCTTATGGTGAGCCTTACCGTAAAATCCTTGTCGTTCCCGCGAACTATGGTGTAAGTCTTTCTCATATATTTCCACCAACAATGATTTTAAAGAAGCGAGGCTCGCTCAGAAGCGGAAAGGGGGAGACAGAATTTATACGTATAAATTCAGTCTGAGGCTACTCGACGGGGAACAAGTTAGCTTCCAGTCGCTTGTCAATCTCGTCAAGTTTCTTGTGGAAGACTGCGAAGCTGAGCACTCTCTCAGCGCTGACGCCCAGTTCCTCGTAGTTCTGGAAGTAATACTCCATTTGCCTGTAGAGGCGGCTAATCCATGCCGCCCTTTCGTCGGGGTCTTTAATCGCAGTGACCAAGAAAATGGCTACCTCTTCTGCAGCCTTGTAGTCTGCCGCTGAAGGTATGTAAGGCTGGTAGTAAAGTGACTTCAGTTTTTTCTTCATGAGGTCCATGTAAGCCTTCAAGAAAAGGCTGAGAAGTATGGCGGCGAGTTGTTTCCTGCGGTTGAAGTTTGGCACCTCCTTAACTTTTGAGGCGACGGAGTTGAACCACACGATAGCCTTGTCAACCGTAATCATTCTGATTCCCTCCTTGCAGCATTTTAATCCCTACCATTATTTTATCCCAAAATCGGGATTGAAGGCAACTCAATTTCTCCGCACCCAAATTTTAAAATAGGTGCTGGTGATAGGTATGCCTGAGGTGAGCATTCCTTTCAACGCTGAAGGGTTGCTTTTCAAGGCTTTCGTCGGCGAGGACGGGCGCAGCCGCTATGTCATCGTCAAAGCCAGCGACAGCGGGGTAGACCTCCAGCGCGATATCATTGCTCCGCAAGTTTATGAGTCGGTGATTAAGGACGCGAAGGAAGGGAAAATCTTGTTAACTTCTTCGCACTTTACTCCATTCGGTTTCGGCGTGTCCGTTGACGCGTGGACGAAGGCGGAGGATGACGGTCTTGTTGCCCTCTACATTATGTTCAAGCTGAAGGACAATTATGGTGAATCTGATGACCTCTTTAACGCTATCGTCAATGGGCAAGGTGACCGCTATCAGGTTTCAATTGGCGGAAAAGTGCTGGATTACATGTATAAGTCCGACCCGAAGCAAGGGTTGGTTAGGGTTATTACGAAGGCGGAAGTGAACCATGTTGCGGTCACTTGGAAGGGCATGGCGGTCAACCCGCGCACTGGCTTCGTTCAGGCTATCCTTAAAGCCCTCTATGCTTGGGAGGAGCGAATGAGGAAGTCTGGAATGATACTTGCTAAGGAAAAGGACGAAGACGAAGAAGAAGACGAGGAAGGTAAGAAGCCAGTTGTCGTTTTAGAAGACGCAGGTGTATTTGAAGTGGAGGAGGTTGAAATGAAGCTCAAACCGAAGGATACTCTCAAGAAAGCAATTCAGTTGTTTGACCGCCTTGAGGCTGAGCGGCGTCAATTGCAGTTTACGCCTGAGGATTTGGAGAAGCAGGTCGAGCGGAGCAGCCAATACGGAATTTCTATCTCGCCGCTCGGCTTTGCCGTAAAGCCCGCCATTTTCGCTGGCATTCCCGACGAAAACTTCATTGACCCCGTAAACTATCTCTTCCCCGTCCAGTCAGCGGAGGATATTGAGGTTTACCTTAAGTTGTGGGAGCAGAAGCCAATGTTAATGAAGAGCATTTACCCCGACTTGGCGAGCCTCAGGAAAGTGCTCGGCCAAATTTGCCTTAAGGCGAAAGAGTTCAATGTTCCTATCCCCTCGCATTCCTCGATCTTGTGGTTCGTCGACACCGAGATCGCCAAGCAAGTAGCAGGCGACGAGATTAACGAGGAGCTTCACAAGCATATAGTCAGCGCCCTTGAAATGTCAGAAAATCTCGAGGAATGGAAAATAACCGGCGCCATTTCTTGGAGCTTGGAGAAGGCTCGGGACGAGCAGCTTGAGCGCAAGCTCCGCGAGCGTGAAAAGAAATATGGTTATCAAGCTGCTCCTAACGCTCACCTCACTAAGCCTGCGGAGTATGCCCATATCCCCGAGAGCCAGTTCGCCGACCCCGTGGGATACAACTATCCAATCGACAAGGAGCATGTTCTGGCAGCCATTAGGTATTTCTTGAAGCCCAAGAACCGCAACGTTTACGACCCGAAGGCTCAGAAGATTATTTACGAGCGTATCTTGCGGGCAATGAAGAAATATGGGCACAAGCACCGCTTCAACCCCGATAACCCGCTCGACTGGCTCATGCCTCAGTCGCTCAAGCGGTGGATGGTGGGCTACGAAAAGTATGAAGACGAGGACACGCCGGAGAAGCGGGAGGAAATGGAGCGGAGGCTTGAGCGCGAGTATAGGGAATACAATAAGGGAAGGAAGCAAATTCGGAAATCCCATATTGACTTGCCCTACAGCAACATTCTCTACCAAGTTCTCGAGCACGGGTTCGACGTTCTTGCTGACCTCTTCCGCCGAGAAGAACTTTACAAGTATTACATTGCTCCTAACGGGAATTTGGTGCCGCCCGACGAAGGCTATACTGCCGACGATTACGCTGACCCCGTCTCTTACCTTTATCCCATGACTACAGCGGAAGAAGTTCAGCTTTCGATTGAAGATTTCCTTGCCAACAGGAGACATTACCCACCTCACGCTCAAGTGTTCATTTATAGGCGGTTGCTGCAGAAGGCTAAGGAGTTTGGGCAGCCGAAAGAGTTCGATCCTGAAAATCCGCTGGATTACATAATTGCTGCTGAGAGCACCGACCTGCTCGAGAAAGCTCCAGTCGTTCTCGACGAGAAGGCAGCGGAAATTGAGCGTCAGCTTGAAGCCGAGCACCTTGAATTCCTCAAGGAAAATGCGCCCGATTATGCTGTTCAGGCAGTTGAAATTATGAAAGCCATGATACTCCGTCAGAGCCCAGACTACTTGGCGAAGACGCTGACTGTCGAGGGCACTCTCGCTTCCGGCGACCGAGGTATCTTCCCATACTGGGTTATTGGACAGGACGCTGCGAGCCGGCGCGCCGGTGTTCGCGTCCCACCTATCACCTTCGTTTGCCCAGTTGCTAAGTTCCCTCGCGGGGTCAGCCGTTATCCCGTTACTGATTTGAGCCAGCCGATCGCTGCTGTCACTAAGAAAGCGATTGAATTTATTGCGGACAAGTTCCAGAAGTTGGGTGGAGAGTTGAAAGTTAAGAAAGCGGAAGATAGTGTCGAGTTTGAGTTGGTGAAAGACGAGAAGGTGCTCAGGAAATTCATGTTGCGCCCCGAAGGCGAGGAGTTCGTGCTGCTCACCCAAATTGAAATCCCCTCCAGACCTATGTTCCTGCAAAAGGACGACCTTGCTCACCTTAACCTGATTGAGGCAATTCGCAGCGCTTGCGGTGAAGAAGGCGAGCGTTGCGGCGTCGTCGTTATCGGCACTGGTTACGCTGGAGTCGTCACTGAAGAAGGTTACTTCCTCGTTCCTTACTGGATTACGCCTGAGGGCGAAATTAGGGTTGAGTGGGACGCCCGTGTTCCAGCCATGGAGACTTTCGTGCCTGAAGGGCGCGATAATGAAGAGCAACTCCTTGCTATAATCTATAACGCCTTACGTGAGAAGGCGAGTGACGATTGGCGCAACTTCGTTGAAGGCTTAATCGATAGTGAAGAAGGTATGGTTGAAGAAGGTATGCCCGCCGAGGAAGAGGAAGAGCAATGAAGACTTTCGAGATTAAGGGCGTTAAGGTTCATGTTGAAGACGAGGAACTTGCAAATTCCCTTGAGCCTGAACTTGAGCCAGAAGTTGACGAGAAAGACGCGGAGGTTTTGCTGAAGGAGCTCGAGGAGTGGCTCGCTGCTGGGCGCTCACAGATTCTCAACAAGGCTCGGAAGGAGCTGCGGAAGCAATTTGTCGGCGCTGGCGACGCCACTTCGCCTTACTCACCGGTGCTCCCCATTGGTGCTGGGGTTCGCACTGGCAGCGTCCAAGCTTCCAGCGGGATCGTTGCCGCTCCCAATGTTCCTAGCTGGTTGAGTGGTGTGCCTCAGGCCCAGGCGGCTGCCCAGCAGATTGCTGTTGGCAGTTTGATTGAGGCGATTGTGGGTCAACTTTCTCCTTTACTTGAGGAGTTCGCAGCGAAATTGGCGGAGTGGGTTTCCACCGTCGCCGAGGGTCTCTTTAGAACAATTTCCGAGGTCGCTGAGCGCATGGCTGAGGCTCAGGAAAAACTCGGCGAGAAGCTCGCTGACGTCAGCGAGAAGCTTGGGGCTGTCGCCGAGAAGTTGCCTGAAGGCGCTGCTGAAACTCCTCTCCCTGAAGCTTTGCCTGAAGTGCCGCCAGTTGAGGAAGTGCCGCCTGCTGCTGAGGAAGCCGCACCGCCTGCCGAAGAGGAAGCAGCTCCTGCTGAAGTCGGTGCTGGCGAGGAAGTTCCTACACCGCCTCCCGCTGAAGAAGAAAAAGAAGCCAAGTCTGTTGCCACTACTCCTGAAGTTACGGCAGCTCTCTTCTCACCGCAATTCTTGGCAGCCTTTGCTCGCCACTTGTCCCAAATGACGAAGGAAATTATTGATACTCAAACAAGGAAATCTCAGAATGAGCCTTCTGCAGTAAAGCCACAAAGTGCTTTCGAGATTGCTGATGTAATCGCCTCGACGCTGCGCAAGTCCCAGCAGACTAAAGGCAAGGTCGAAACCGACCTGACTGCGCCTGTTAAGACTGCAGCTGCACCAGAAGGCGAAGGCGCAAATGTCGCCGAGCAGATCAAGGGCGCTGCTAAGGACGAAGCCGTTCGCAAGCACCTTGAGGAAGCCGAAAAGGTTGCTAAGGAAAAGGCAGGTGATTGATTGTGAGAGACAGAATTACCGAGGAAGCTCTTAGGCGGCTGAAAGTCACGGGCGCTCAGGAGGGAAAGTCCAAAGGGTTACCAGACGAAGAAATGCAGGCTCTTCAAAAGTCCGTGGAAAACGCCCTACGTGCCAACAACCCGTTCCTTGCGCAAATGTTGCTCATGGGCTTAATGTTCTCTCAATTACTTGCCCCGCACGTGGAAAGGCAGATACGCAAACAAAATGAGGGCTCACAGCGAAACACTGTCAACTTAACCGAGATCGCAAAAAGCGAGAGCTGAAATCCTAAAACTGAAATCCTAAAATAATAAATGGTTGAGCAAGGTAGAAGCAAATACGGTATACATCGGTTAGGAAGATAGGACATGGCAGAATTGCTTCAACACATTCAAGGAAACTTGTCTCAAGAAGAGAAGGAGCAAATTTTCGAAGAAGTGAGGCAGCGTGTCGACGACGCTTTGGGTGGCGAGGGGAAGAAGAAGGTTGACGTGGACGAAATTAAGGGCGCCGAGGTTACTTACCGCTCTCACTTCGAGGTTCTTGCCAAGGCGTTCCAAGAGGTCGCCGCTGGCGGCGGGAACATGGACGACTTACTGAAGACGATCTTGTCCACGACACCCGGATTGCCGTTCTTCTACTTTGTTTTGCCCGAAGTTACGAGGGTTCACCCTCAGGACACTCCAGTTCTGAACCGCTTGCCTCGCATTCCCGGGCAAGCGCCTGACGCTCGCTGGAAGGTCGTCGAGAAAGTCGGTTTCGGTCGGCAGGACGAAATGACCAACACCTTCGAGGCTGGTGAAGCTCCTTCGACCTTGACCGAGATCGACACCACTTATCGTGAGCACACTGCTCCTTACAAGTTCCTCCACGTTCTGAAGTCCGTGTCGTTCCAAGCTGTGGCAGCTGCTGCTAACTTCACCAACTTGATTTCGTTGGAAATCGCTAACGCCATGATTGCCTTGCATTTGCGGCAAGAGTGGCTCGTTTTGAACGGCGATACTACTACTAGCCCCAACCAGTTCGACGGGCTGATCAAGTGGGCTACTCAGTATGGTGTTGTTAAGACTATTAACCAGAACGGGGATTCTTCTGTTAGGTATCTCACGCTCAACGATATTTATGACTTGATCATGACGCTCTACACCAACTTCGGTGCGTTGCCTCGCGTCATGATCGCGCACCCGAGGCTCCAGTTTGAACTGACCCGCATGTGGGTATCGCTCTACCGCACCGCTGTCGGTGTCGAGGCGGGCGTTGACTACTCCGGCACCATTCTCCGTGGCTTCCCGCTGTTCTGGCGGGATGTTACGACGGAATTGGTGCTGACCCGTTTCGCACCGGTCTATAACATTACCATTGGCGGCCAACCTGTGACGGTCACCGACATCATTATCATGGACGACCAAGTTGAGCTTCCCGCTGCTGTCGCTGGGAACGAGCCTCGCAACGCCGGTGCATTCATGATCGACCTGATCCCGCCTCAGGTCGTCTTCTTGGCACCGCTCACTGCTGCTCACCGAATCTTGGCAATGACCTCTACGGTTCTGGCGCCGAGGGCACCTCAATTTATCGGAGTGTTGAAGGGCGTCGTCCTCGGTCCTCAGGGCTCGTAATGAGGTTGTAAATTGAGCCTGAACCCCTGCGGGCTTCGCCCCGCAGGGGATTTTTTTATTTGCCCGCTTCGAGTTCTTTCAGGACTTGCATTAACCCGTCCACGTCGATAGCGTCCCTGAGGGACGATACGGCTTGCACGGGGGCAGAAGTGGAGGTGGTAGCTGAAATTTCGCTGGAGAGGGAAATAGCGGAGGCTGAGGAAGAACTCGAATATTTGGTGTCGTAGTATCTTTTTTCTCCGCGAGCGATAGAGAGCCACGCCTGCCAGAGCAGGTAGGGCTCGTCTATGGGTGTCGGCTTACTCCAAATTCCGCCCTCTTTGAAGATTTGGTAGGAGAGGATCAAGATTGACGCCCATGGTGGGGCGACTTTTATTTCAGCAAAATAAGCGTAGGCGATATCTTCGAGAAGTTTCAGCTGCCTTTGAAATTCGGGGGTAATTGCGGGGTCGAGGCCATTAACAATCGTTACAATCCGAGTGACGGTTCTTTCCAAAGTTGGATGGTTTCGGATAAAATCGTGGCTTCTCAATTCGTCGTTGAGCTTAATGCTGGAGATACCGTCGTAGAGAAGGTCGTAGAAAATTTCTCTGAAAGGAACTTGGAGATAAAGGCGGGCGTAGATTTGCGAGCGGCTGTAAAGTTCTTGTGCAGTGTAAAACCTTACGACCTTCCGATAGGAAACGGGCTTGAAGTGAATTACGAGGTTATCTTTCCCCAAGCGAGTTTCGAGGACAAGGGGAGTGAATTCAGCGTCTACTGCCCAAAGAAGCAAAGTGTGGATATCTTCGCCCCGAAGTTTTTCGACTTCGCCCAGTATGTCTGTAAGGCGCATGTGAGAAAGACCCCTTTAGTTTTAGCCGCCAATAGTAGGTGGTCGCCAGCCGCTAACTTTCAAGATTGTGAAGGCGATATATCGCTGCAGCAGGTAATGTAAGTCAGCGAAGAAATCCGCCACTTCTTGTTGGCTTCTGAAGTCTGACCGCTTTACGACCTCTTCAGGCGACACTCGGATTTCAAAGTCGACAATGGCGGTAGCGAAAAGGAACCGAAATGCTGACGCCCAGTCAGAGATTAACTCGATTTCACCTGCGGGCTCTCGCGGGGACACTTGGCGCCACTTAGATTTCACCCGCTTTTCTTCAAAAAGTTCAATCTCTAAGCCAGTAAGCGGCCGGTATTCAACCCAGCCCAAGTTAGCAGGCAGAACTAACCTCTTCGTGCCAGCTTTCGACACTGAGACGAATTCAAGTGATTGGAGGTCTTCCTCGAGTTGGCGCAGCGTTTGCTCTAGAACGTCGTTTGCTCGGGTTTCCCCTTCCATCAGTTATCCCTCCTTTAAATGTCTTCTTGCTGGTTATATTCTGACGCAATCTTTTCAATCTCGTCGGCAATATCTTCAATTGTCGTCGGCGCACTCTCGTCCATTAACTGCGGGAATGTGCTCCTAATTTGCTCTTCAATCTCCTCGGCGGAGACGCCGCTGAGGCGCAGGCGGGTAAGGTAAAGCCAGCTTCGCATGAATTCCATTGCGTGGTGAATTGAGCCCGCGCAGACTTTAATTCGGGGGTCATTGCTGCGGATAAGGACTTCCAGTGCTTTACCTCGAGTGTCGTCAATGTCAAAGACGAAGTAAACTTTCCTTTTGTTCTTGTCAATTTGGGTGCTCAGGAATTTTATCCCGAGCGCCATGAAAATAGCTGCCATAATGTCGTCTTTCGTGCGATATTTCTCACCCATACCTTTCACCCGCAATTAAATTTTAGCAGTGGAAATTATTGAGTGCCAGTAGTTGGCGGATTGCGGCGGGCAATATCCTCAGGAGTGATAGGTGTAACTTCTATTACTTTAGGAATGACTTCATAAGTTCCGTCGGGCCTCTTAATCTGAATTTCGAGAGGAATTTTGTTGTTATCAAGCTGGAGCCTTAACCTTACTGGCACTTCCATCGCTTGTGGCGGAATTTCAAGCGCTGGCTGCCACGGGGCGACACCTTCGAAACCAGGTAAGGGAACGCGCTCACGCATTAATCCAGCCCTTCCACCCATAATGCCTTGCTGGAAAGCCTCGAAAATACGACGATCTAACTCTTGCCTCAATTGAAACCCCTGCCACGGGATTTCTACTCTTCTCCACGCTTCAAAAGGCGTCACAATAAACCGCAAGAAATCCCGCCGCAATTGCTCTCTTATATCCTGAACGCTGAATTCTTGTATAAGCGGTAGCATTCTCATAGGAGATAACAAAAACTGAGCTATGTCGCTTTCAGCCAAATAAGTTCTTGCTCCTAAATGGAATGGCCAAGCAAGCAAATAAGCGGGGGTAATGGGAATCCCCATCATTCTAACCTCTGGAGCGAATGGCACTGGTCCTCCTTCCCGAGCCCACCGAGCCATTTCTCTCGGGGAGAATGTCGGCATTTGGGAAATCCGAGCTAACTCTGAAAGCGGGATAGCAGGCAAAATTCCGCCAGCGGCTTGCCCGAGCAAGCCCATGATACGGTTAAACCATTGTTCCCACGTTTGAAAGATCGCTTGGAGCATGAGCGGGTGCTCACGATACTGCTGAGCCATCTGCTCCAATATCCTGAGATACTGCAGACCGATAGGAATGATTTGGGTGAGAAGTTGAGGAATAAGCAACGCTTGGGCTCCAACCCTTTCGAGCGCTCTACTCATCATTTCGAAGCGATCGATATAAAGGTTGAGCGGCTGAAATGCCGCTTCGATCCCGCGACGGATAACTTCGATAGTCGCATCGAACCGCTCCACGAACCTGCGCCAGCCTTCCTGAAGCGTCCGGATATATTCTTCCATCCGCCCTGCTGCCAACGCCGCTGCTGCCCTCATCGCTAACCCTTGCAGCTCCCTATCGAAGGAGGCCAACACCTGAATTCCAGCTTGAAAGGTTCTCACTGTATCGCCAAACCGAGCAGATGTCTTCATTACCTCTTCGTGGAATTGGCGGAACGTGGAAGCGGTGTTCGCTATCTCCTCTCCACCTCTTCGCCAAGCCTCAATTACCTCTACCCACGCCTGCTGAAGCTGTCGTATAGCCTGAATAGTTAAATTGATTAGGGGGTAAGGCATCCCGAGTGCTTGCATAATTTGAGCGACTCGGACGGGCACCATCCTCAACGGGTCAAACTGCTCAGGCTCAATACCTATATCCACACCGGCACGCCTAAGTGACACAAGTTGCTGCCTCACCGTCGCTGTCACAAGACCCAAGAACTGGGCTGCCCGCTGCGCTTCGATCATTTGTGCTTCCACACGTGCTCTAGTAATGACCAAAAGCCTTTCGGAAATATTTGCTACATTCTCAAGATACCTACCAGCAGTCATAAGGTCTTCGAGACCCCAGCGCAGGCGCAGCCAAGTTTCGGTGATCTCGTATGCCTCGCGCAGCCCGCGAACCATTTCTTGCATCTGACGGTTAATATTTTCTAATTGCGTAACCAAGTTCCTGATTGCTTGAGCGAGCTGTTGATAATATTGGAGAAGGGTAGCATTGATAGTATACCCCGTTTGTGCCATTTGTCGGTTGAGGGTCGCTAAACTCGTCGCGAGTTGAACTATTCTGGCGTCTATTTCTCGCAAAGCGGCTTGAACTTGAACGCCCGCCCACTCTGCGAACCCCACAGGGATCGGCTGCAAAGTGGGAATTCTAAACTCTAATGCTTGCTCCAATGCAGGTCCGCCCGTCAGTATTCCTGCCTGTCGCAGTTGAGCCGCTGCTGTGGGCGTGAGGGCGGTAGCCTGCGTGAGCGCCCGAAAGACTTCTCGGAAGGGAGCCCATATAGCGCCTACCCCCGCTGGGGTAAAGAGGGCGCTTAGTTCTTGCATTGTTTGCTGAATTTTACGATAGTTCTCTGCCATTGCTCCTGCTTCTTGCGAGAGTGCTTCAAGGGCTCGTTTTGCAAGGAGGGCAGCCTGTTGGTTATCGTTCAAAGTTTGCTTCAAATCTTCTAAAGCCCGGTTGAAAGCGTTGAGCTGTTGTGCGGTATTCAACTGTTGGAAGAGGGAAATCAGGAAATTTCCTACCCCTCGCGCTACCGCTGACATCCCCGCCCACAACTCCTCTCCCGCCCTAATTATGCGCCCCACGATAGGTAACTGGCGAGCACGCTCCCACCTTTCTCTCAGCCAGTTGAGGAACCCTTCAATTTTCTCACGAATTATGTTGATAACCTGCAAAAATCGATCTACTATGAGGTTGTAGAAAAAATCGAAAATACGCCCTATTTCAGCAATGAGGTTGAGGAAGAGACCGATAACTTTTAGGATAATCCCCAAAGCATGAGCGAGGAGCCCAAATATAGCGACAAGACCAGGGCCTAGAACCCTAACGATCCCGCTAAGCGTCTCGACCAGCCCGTTGAGGAATGTTGCGAACCCAGCGAACCCAGCCAATGTGCGGGGGCTCGTCAGGAAATCCACTATCGCTTTCAAACCAACGCCCAAAGCTTCGCCCAACGCTGCGCCTATGTAAGATAATGCCGCTCTAATGGAAGCAGCCCGCTCGTTAATAAGGTTCACTATATCTACAAAGAAAGGCTCGAAGAAACCTACAAATGCCGCAGCGAAGTTCCCAATACCAGCAGCAATTGTTTGAAGAGCTTCCTCAACTCTAGTTGACTGTATAATGCGGGCAAATAATTGAAGGGGGGCTGCTAACCGTTCCAATATTTCCCGCCCTGCTTCTTCGTATAGTGTCTGCAGCCGACCGACAATTTGATTGTATGCATAAATAGCTTGCCCCGCTCTTGTCGTCTGCTGGCTCAAATAATCAATTTGCATTTGAAGGACGCTCATTGCCGTGGCTGCCCGTGCAGCGGTCTCGCCCATACCCGCAACTCCATATTGGAGCATTGCTATAGCTTCTGCCGTCCCTGTAGGCAAACCGAGGCCGCCCGCTTCCCGAATTCTTCCTTCCAAAGCAGCCCTTAACACCTCAGCTTGCTGACCTGCTCTCACTCCCAACCGTCCGATCTCGCCAAGCATTTGAGCCCATGCCTCTAAGGAGACACGGCCTTGCGCCGCCATTATGCTGATATCGCCGAGAGCAGTTCTAAGCGATTGAGCGAGCTCGTCCAAAGTTGTGCCAAATTGTGAGAACATGTTCACAAAGCGGCTCCATGCCTGCTCGCCCGCTGCTGCCCCTTCCATAAATTGAGAGAATGCGAGGCGCCAGCGCTCCCATATTGACATTACTTGTGTCCCGCGCTCAATGGTCTGAATGATGTTGTTCAAGATACCTACAAGAGTTCCTAAGATAGACAAGAGCATTTGCAGTGACTGGGCGAAGATAATGACCGCTGCAACTACTACCGCCAAGACAGTAGCGAGAGGTCCTAATGCAGCAGCAAACCGTCCTATCGAAGTAGTTATCTGTCCTAATTGAGGAAGAAGTTGGGTAGGTATCCCCACCCCACCCAAGATTTGTGTTGGGAGCCCGGAAGGCAATTGCATTGTTTGGCCAGGACCTGGCATTGGAAGTCGTTGAGTTACAGCCGGTGGTAAGGGGCGAGTTGCACCTGGTGGCTGTGGTGCCGGCTGTTGTGGTGCCGGCCGCTGTGGAGCGGGGAAGCCAAACCCAAAGCCCGCTACGGGCGGGAGAGGGGGCGGGCCGAAAGGAAACCTCAGCTGAAGGCTCTCTAAGGCTGAAGAGGCTTTTTGAAAACTATCTATAATCCCTACAATGTTGCTCGGGATAGCACCGAGAGCTTTACTTACGGACGAAGCTTCCCGAGCAAAGCTGGCTAAGCCTTCACCGAGGGCACCCAAAGTGGGTGAAGTCGTATATACGATATTTCCCAAGGTTTTTGTCATATTCCCCAGCATTTCGCCGAATTCTAAGCCAGCGCGGTGGAGGTCAGTGAAAGTCTTAATCAAGTTTTCAATAATTTCCCGCTCCCTACTCTCTAATTCCTTACGCCGTCGCAAGTATTCCTCGTAATTTCTGATCATTTTATCCAAATCAATACCGTCGGCGCCTGCTCCATCTGCCCCACCAGCGCCTGCTCCGCCAGCGCCTGCTCCACCTGCCCCACCAGCACCTCCTCCCACGCCTCCACCGAGCAATGTATTTATAATGTCAAATATGTCCCCTATATCAGCCTGCTGAAACTCCCATTCAATATCGAAATCCTCCACTTCACCTATTTGGGGTAAAATATGCTTCATTTTGACCTTCGGCGGGTTTTGGTAGAAAAGGCTATCGGTCAGAGTGAACATCCGCACTCACCAAGAGAGATTTTAAGAACGCCGCTTCATTCGCTGCTGAAGACTATTGTAGGCGTTTCTGAGGAACTGCTCTGCCCGCTGACGGTCTTCCTCAGTGGGGATATAAGGAATAAGCACAAAGAAGCGGTTAAGGATTGCGGTGAGAAAGGCATAGATCCAGCCCAACACCCAGTTGGCGAGACCGAAGATAGGTGCAAGGATAAGGGCGCCGAGAAGGATAAAGGCGAAGCCCCAAGTGAAGCCGAAAATCAAGAAACCTACAATAGAGAACCACCACCAACCTAAGGCGAAGCTAAGGAAAATCCCCCGCAAGTATCTCCTGTTCTCCCATGCTCTCTTCCAAGCCATAATGAGCGTCCAATCTTTGTTGAAAGAATGGAAACGATTTCCTAAGAACTCAAGGAATAAGAGAAAGGCAAGTCCAAATAGAATGCCGCCCATAAATGGGCCGAGAAGACTTCCGAAAAGAAGGAGGAACGGGTCGCCCGTAGCCGCCAAGAAGGAAACAAGGAAAAGGTTCAGAATGATAGTTATCCCCGCAGCCTTAGCCACGAGGTATATGTCGTTCACTGCTCGCTCGCGTGGCGGTGGGGGCAGCTGGGCACCGCAACGGTGACAGTATCTTGCATTGTCCCTGACTTGTCGGTGGCATTTTGGGCATACCATGTTTACCTTCACCTTCCAGATATATTTTACCCGCAATTTCATGAGACGAGCCAATTTATAAAGGAAAAAGCGATATTTAACCCTGCCGCTCCTGTCGAGAAGTCCTGTGTCCATGAGTTGATTTTGAAGCCAAGCAATGTCCAAGTCATTAAGTCCCTAACGTAAATATTCACTTCTTGTAGGGGCTGCAGAGAGGCATCTTGGAGAAGGGAAAAGTTGAAGGGGTAGCCTAAAGTTAAGTTCCCTCGTGGCGTGACTGCCGAAACAGCGAACATTGTGGCTGCGCGCTTTGCGCCGAGCGAGTGGCGGGAAGTATCGATAGTCGTCCACGCCCAGGTAATTTGCCGCCGAGCGCTGAGATTGAGACTCATGATTTCCTTTTCGGATTGCTGCGCCCCTATCTTCGCCGTAATTCTCAAATCTCTAATGAGTATCCCCCGCTCGTTGGCTGCGGCGGGGTAAATGACGTTTAGAGCGGGCTCATTATCTTGGAAAACATGGGAAAACGGCGAGGAAAAGGTCAGCGAAATTGTGGCATACCCATTGTTCGGAATTTGCACGTTGACTTCAGTCAGCACTGCAATGCGGGAAATAAAATGGGTATATTCTTGTCCGTCAGGCGACCGCGCGATCGCCCAGATTGCGACTGGGTAAGAAAGGAGAAGGTAATTTAAAGCAAATGTGAGGAACGATTTGGCTTTGGTGTTAAGAAAGAGTGGAAACTGAAATGTCCACTGGTGAGGGTTAAGAGCGGCGTCGCCAAGCGAAGCGAGGCTGTAATAACCTAATGCCTGTAAAGCATTGACCGCTGAGGGGATTTCGAACCGAACCGACGCTGGCGGGTAATAATCGAGTAAGGTGACCCCCGCAGGCAACTCATCGCTGACCTCTAAATCGGGAATATCCCTATCTCGGTAGGTTGCTATCCCGACAAAAGTATCTCTCGGAAACAAGTAGAAAATCATTTTCTCTCACCCATGTGAATTTTAACCTGCGTTAAAATCTTCTCCCGGGTGTTTGGAATGGCGAAAAAGACCAGCTCAAAGCGTCCTGTTGACGCAAGCAAGTTAAGTATTTGGAAAGCATTTGTGGCGAGCGGCGGGCGGGTCGCCGAAGTCGCCGCCCAATATGGTCTTACCCCCGCCGACGTCGAGAAAATAGTGCGGGAAGTCGAAGATTCCTTTCACGCCCCGCTGAATGACCCCAAGACTTTGCTCAAACAGTTTTCCCTGCTCAACGAAGCCGCTGCCGAAGCGGAGTTTATCCTTTACGACATTATCCAATACTTCTATCAAAACTGGAAGAAGAGCGGGGACGAGCCCCCTCCCAGCCTTGCTGAGGCTGTCTACAAGTGGCACAGTCTTCTTATGGAGCGGATGAAGTTGCATGCCCGCCTAATCAAGGACATGCAAAAGAGCCTTGCTGCTACGCAGGAGGAGGAAGAAGAGAAGGAAATGCTGCGACGCCTTCTCGGAGGTGAAGAAGAGGAAAATGAAGAATGGGCTGAATAAACTAAGTGAATTCTTCAATGAAGAGGAAAAGAAACACTGGGAAAGGATACTGAAGCGGCTGAGCGAGAATCCTGCCTTCAGCCGCCTCGTCGATTATGTGGCTGGCAGAACTGCCAAGCTGGACGAGCGGGATTTTGAGGCGCTGGCAGACGAACTTGAGCCGCTGCTCGATAAATTCGTCCCTATTCCTTTCGGCTCAAGAATTCTCAACCCCAACCTCGTATCTGACTTATTGGGCAAGTATGTCATAGACATTACCGAAACAAACCTCGACGAGTTCTACCGCATAGGGGCGAAAGTTCAGGAAATGATTAAGACCGGAAGGACTTGGCTGGCGCTCCCGCAGGAAATCTTCGAAGAAACTGATTTCGAGAATATCATTAAGCTTCTCGGCGCTACCGTCCTTCACTTGCCGAAACTGTTGAACCTCACGCTCGGGCTTCTGGGGCAGCATATGACCTCAATCTTGCGCGGTGCTTCAGAAAACGAAAAGTTCGCCAAAATCCTCTTCCGACACGGAATTTTGGACATCAACGAGGACGGCTCATTCACCGTCCACTTTGACAGGTTCATTATCGCGCTGGGCGAACCCGCTTTTATCGAGGAAGCCTCCGAGTTTATGCTCTCATATCTGCCAATGGAAGTATTCTATGGGCCTCAGTCAGTTATGAGCATTGCTTTGAGCCGCTCTATCGCCAACGGGCTTTTCGCAGCAGCCGTCGCAGCAAAACAATCCAACCAACAAGAAAGATTTGTCAATTTTGTTATCAAGTGCCGAGAGAAACTGGAAAAAGTTCACGACCAAATGACTTCCCTTCAACCTGACTGGGAGGCTATAGTGTCTTACCTTAACCAAATCTTTGACGGTATTGAGCAATTTACGGAGAGCGTCGAGAGAGAGTTCGCCCCGCTTTACCGAATTACCCACCAAGCGGGCGAGGTTGGGCTCTACCCCGATATTGTCCTTGAAGCAGCAGGGTTGGCTACCCGCAGTTTCACCTCTTCCGATTGGGAATGGCTGGAAAGGACACAAGAAATTGCTATTAGGGTCGCCGCCCAAGCCAAGCCGCTTTACCGCCAGCCTATCTATTGGCTCGCTCTAACTTGCCTGCGCATTTTTACCGCCCCTGCCAAAATGGCTGAAAAAATCGAAAGTATAATCTCCCAATTTTCAGCGGGTAAAGTGTTTTAGGAGGTGCATTGTAGTGATTCGCTTTGCTTTAACTTACCTTGTGGATTTGAAAGAGCCTTACCTTCGCCTTAGGCGAGCAATTCCCGTTTCCATTGGTTACGAGGAAGACGACATAATAGCAGCCTATAACGAAGAACTTGGCATTTATGTGTGCGGCAGGACAATTGAAGAAGCTCTGGAAGAATTTAGAAAGGCAGTAGTGAGCGATTATGAGGTTTATGCCCGCAGCGACCCGCAGACTTTGACGGAAGGAGCTATGAAGCTTGCGGAAATGCTGCGGGAGTTAATCGAAGAAATCCCGCCGACTTCCCTCAGCGCTAACTCGGGAAAATTCTTCCTTTGGAAGGAGGGCTTCGGGGTTGATACGGTTACTTTCGGATAATCCCGAAAAAACAACCTACACTCCAGACGAAATCGAGAACGCTCTCATTTGGGGAGACGCTTTCCAAGTTTTGCCGAAATTTCCCTCTGAATTGGCTGACATGATTTTTATCGACCCGCCTTACTTTGTCCATCGCTCCAAGTATCCTATCCGACGCTGGGGCGAGAAGACAACCCTTTATATTTGGGACGAGGAGTGGGACGAATTTGAGGATTTTGAGCATTACGACGGGTTCATTACCGCCCTACTCGCTGAGTGCATGCGCATAATGAAGCCTAACGCCACGATTTGGGTAATGGGCTCGTTCCAAAATATCTGTCGGGTCGGTAGGATAATGCAAGACTTAGGTTTTTGGTTCCTCACCATTTTCGTGTGGGAAAAAACGAACCCCACACCGAATTTTCTTTACCGCCGACCGTCCAATGCGACGGAGTTCCTTATTTGGGCGGTAAAGGATAAATCGGTGAAAGATTATGTTTACAACTACGAGTATGCCAAACTTTCCGTTCCGCCCCGCTTCAAAATTCCGGTCAATATTTGGGAGTTTCCGATTTGCAACAGCAATGTAAGCGAGCGCCTAAAGGACGAAGAAGGTAAGCCGCTCCACCCGACCCAGAAGCCCGAGGCGCTCCTCGAGCGAGTTATCTTGATTTCGACAAGGGAAGGCGACTTAATCTTAGACCCCATGTGCGGGACGGGAACGACAGGAGCTGTCGCTCTACGGCACAACCGTCGCTTCGTAATGGTCGAGAAGGAGAAAAAGTATGTGGACGCTGCCTACGAAAGGCTCAAGAACTCCCTGCCGCAGCCGTCAATCTTTGATTGATTAGCCATAAAGCTTGGTTAAACGTCGACTTTGTATGCTCGACAACTGAAGGAGCAACGGAGCAGTAATCTCCTTTTTCAAATTCCCTAATTACCCACCGCCCGCTTTCATAGCAGAAAATGAAATCTTCTACGCTCAAATTGGGGATAGCAAGGCACAGTGAAAGGAATTTATTGTCGCCTGAAAGGACTTTCGCCCGCTTGCGAAGCAAGGCAGCGGCTATAACCCCATGCAGCTTGCAGCTGATAACCATATCATACTGCGCCATTATCGCAAGTGTTTCCTCGACGGAGGACGGCCGCCAGATATGAGCTTTTTCGGTTACCGACTTTGTAAAAGCCCAGTCATGCTCTCCTATTCTGTCCCAGCCCAAAATGATGTAAGAAATCTCGCTATAACCCAAATTGCGGAGATTACCTTCCAATTTTCGGGTGGTTTCCTTATCCCAAGCGCCTTGTAGCCGACTACCGAGCGCAACCAGAGCCGCTTCCTTGTTCCAGTCAGTCGGCGGCGCCACTGGGTAAGCATAGCAAATATTCCAGCATTGGTGGGTCTTCTCAACCACTTCAGACCAAAAAAGGAACGGCATGATAGTATAGTCGATAGGACTGCGTAGCCAAATACCCAAGACGCTGGGGTGAGCCAAGAACGAATTTATAGCCTCCAGACCTTCGTAAAGGTAGCCGTGAGTGAGACAGAAATCGACGCCCCAAACAATGATAGGCTTATTCATTTCAAGAAAAATTGGGTTGAAATATGAAGAGGCGACCGCAGGAATAGGAATTAGGATGTTGCCTCCGCCGATAATGAGGGCGTCCAAATCGGTGGACGGAAACTCCCACTTGCCCTCGTGCCAAACAATAGGCACAAACTCAATTTGAGGCGCAAGCGCTCGCATGGAAGCCAACATCCATTCGTCGCCGAAATTCCCATGCCCGTAGTATCCAACTACGCCGATCTTCAAAGTCGGTCGCCTCCCGTTAAAATTTTGATTTAGGAGGGATAGAAATGCGGTGGTTCATTGGATTGCACCCAAAATATTTCGGAAAAACAGAAGAATTGCTCAGTGATTTCTTGGAGAGCGGCGCGGATATTCTCTACACCCACATTGACTTTGTGCAGACTGATGCGAGCTACCAAGCGAGGGACAAAATCCTCGTGTTCTTTATCGAAAACCCCCGCAATTCCTCTGACATTTGGAACTCGCTGCCCTCGCTTCTCGGCGAGTTGAAGTCAAAGTGGGGGGAAGTTTTCCTTACCGGCCCAACCGATAATCAAACGCAAGAAGTTGTGAGAAGCATTTTTCCACAACAAAACTTCTTCCCCCTTTGGCTTACCCTTCCATACTCCTACCGTCTCTATCAAAAAAAAAGTGGAGCCCTCTTACGGCGACTACTTAATGGCGTGGGCATACTCGCCTGCAAAAGGAAGAAAGGAACTTGAAGCCGCCAGCGTCTTCGTCAATCTTCAAATCCATGACTACACGAAGGGCGGAAGTCCGACGGTCTGGTCAAAGAAAATGCATTTTGAAAGCCGAGGCTTAATGTGGGCATCTCGCCTTGATAGCCTGGCACGGGCATTTACCTCCGCTGCTCTCTCTCGGAAGGCTGCGATAATGCTCCAAACAAATGCCCAGCTCTTCCGCGCTTATGGCGACCCCGACGCTGAATTTTTCAGTGCTATTCTGCTCAGCGAAAACACTTGGGATTGGCTGCTGAATGCTCGGCGCGTCTTAGAGGACCTCGACTACGCAATAGAGTGGGGCTTAAGGCTTCACCGTTTCTTCGAAAAACACGAGAAGCTTTGGAAGTGGGAAATTATCTGGGAGCGGTTCAGAGACCAAACTGGGCTAAGGCTGCCGAAAGATATGACTCCTGTTCACCATTTCCCGCCCACTTTCTTCGGGGCGGACTACTTCGATAATGAAGAATACTTCCCCCAAGGTCCCTGGTCAAACGAACCTCCCTCTGTCAATTGGGAAACTGGGCTGGGGCTCTGACCTGAATTTATACGTATAAATTCTCTTCGTGGCTCCGGGGGCAGGACTCGAACCTGCAACCCGCGGGTTAACAGCCCGCCGCTCTGCCTGTTGAGCTACCCCGGAGCGGCTATCAGACATCAACTTTCTGAACCCACGAGTAGTATCGGTTAGCAATTTCTTCTACACGTTTCCGCCATTGCTCGATAGCCCAAGCATATTTTGCTCCTCCGGCGTAGTTTTCGGTGCGCTGACCCAAGTGCCAGCTGCTGAGCCCGCCAGCGACCGTCGAGGCGAGCGTCGCTATATCGATTGCGGCGAGAAGCGCTACCGCTTCTTGAACGTCCACTGGTGGGTGCAATATAGGCTCTTCGTCGTCTAAGTCATACCCGAAAGTCCCGACGAATGCGACATTGAGCGGGCCGCTGAAGAAGCGCTTCGTAATGGTCAAATGGTGGACGGGGGTCGCTGCGACGAGCGCGGGCGACATGGTTGCGTCGGGCGAAATCAAAATCCAGCCGATAGGGACAACCATTCGCCCCGTCAGGCGGTTAACGAACAATTGCCTTGTCGGCGACATTCCCTCGAGTGTCGGGTCTTTATCGACAAAGACAATCTGGTCGCCCTCGAACCGCCAAGAAAGCCAGCCCGTCCCCACATAAACGACCACGGTTTCCAGACTTTTTACGGGGCGGTAAGGAAGTTTGAGCTCCCAGCCGTCAACGCCGTCGACCCTACCCTTAACATTCGTCCTCCGACCCATGGGAACCCTAATCATTGCCTCCCAATGGGCGGTCATGCGCAGTAAGACCCACCTAATTTCCTCGTCAGTAAGAGCCCTGTCGAGCTCGACGAAGCGAAGAAAATATCTGACATGCTCGACAGTAGCTAAAGGCTTTTCAACGGGCGGGAACATTGCGCCGCTCACCCAATTTCATTTTTACCATGAAGAACTGCAAGTCAACCGCGTCTTCGGGCATTGTCGCCATTTTCTCCAGCAAAGTTAAAACCTTTACCGCAAGGTGCGGGTGCTCAATTCCAATCCTACACAGTTTGACGAAAGCGCCTCTGTCCTGCTCAAGACATTTTTCCAGCAAAGTCTTTTTCATTTCAGAACCACCCACTCAGATTTTAAAATAAACTACGGAGGTGTCGCAGAATGCGCGTTATCGTTTTGAGGAAACAGGATATAAGGGACGAATTGCCTGAAGAAGTCCAACAAAGAGTTGAGGAAGCAACTCGGACGGCGCTTATCGAGGAAATTCGGCGACGGCTCGACGAGATTGAAGCAAATCTTGAAGGTATGTCTGTCGAAGAACTTAACGCGTTATTCCGACAGTTAGGAGGCGAACAGAAGCTGCTCCGCAAAGGCGAGGTAACTATTATCCCTGAAAGTATCTTTGAAGCATTAGAGGCTTTAGTGCGGGCAATTAATGAACTTGCGTCGAAATTCCCCGCCTCCGACGAAGAGGAAGCGAAACAATTACTGGAAGTGGTGAAGGAGGCTAAGGCGAACCTGTCGGCAATTGAAGAGCAACTGAGGGAAGGAACTGTAAGGGTTGAAGAGGAAGAGGAGGACGAGGAGGAAGAAGAAGAGGAGCTGAAGAAGCAAGATGAAAGGGAAGGGCTTTACAGCCCCGAGGACATTGTTGAGCGGGAAAAAGAGAAGACCAAGTCGATTGAAGGGTTGGTGTCTAGTCTGAAGGCCGAAATGGCTTCGTTGAAGAGAACCTTGAATGAGATCGAGGATAATATTGAGCTTCTCGCCATACCGGCTGAACGGGACGTGTTCATTGAGGAAGGGTGGTTCAAGGAGAAAGTCACAGCTATTAGGTCACATGTCCTCGAAATCGCTGAGTTGGGGATGGAACTCGCTAGGAAGCTCGCCGAACTTGGTGGTGTGGAAATTAGAGGACCTTGGAAAAGATAAGCAGGCAAGTTACAAATGTCGCATAGGAAATTAAGTCCTGCAGCGACGTCTCGAACGGGCCGAGAAGGAAAGCTGGGTCTAAGCCGAGACGGTGAAAGAGGAAAGGCATTATGGTCGCCATTGTAGCTGAGGTGCACATTCCCGCCAAGAAGGAAATGACGAGGACGGGGAAAATGAGAAATTTGCCCGTAGTGAGCCAAGCAATAAGTCCCATTGAAATCCCCACGCTGAGACCGCACATTACAACTGCCAGCCATTCCCGCCTCAGCTCGTGCCAGAGACCCTGCCAAGTATTGGTCGCCATGGCTCGGATAACCTGAGCGCCAACCTGCAGCCCATGGTTACCCGCAACCGCAGACACCATTGGCGAGAAAATATAAAGGGCGCTATACGCCGCGATAACTTTGTCATAGAACGACAGAATGCCCGCCACGCCAAGCTCAATAAGAGCGGTCAGAAACAGCGGGACGAACCGCCGAAAACCAATCTGCCACCACTTCATCCGCTTCACCAATTCCGCCTCCTCGCTAATCCAGAACAGTTTCTCCCGCAAATACTCGAGCTCGCGGGTAAGCTCGTCGGGGTCCAAAGAGCGACCCCGCCTCAACTTCTCCAGTAACTCCTCTACCTTCAGCGCTTCTGCTGCGACTTGGCGGCGGACTTCAAAGAGGTCTCTCGGCATACCCTAACTTTTTCCTCCAACCGCGTTACCTTCTCTTTCAGAGCACTTAGGCGCAGCAGCAGTTGGTCAAAAGTTAAGACGCGTTTACTCGCATACGGGTCCATTGCCACTCTCACTCTCTTTTTCGGTAGTGTTTACCTTTTCTTCGACAAGTTGTTCCAAAATTTTGTAAAAGCGCTCGAGCAGCAACACCGTCTCACTGGCGATCGCGAGGGTCGCCCTCATAGCCTCTTCGACTTGCCCCCGCCCGATAGCCCAAGCGAACAGAAAACCAATTGCAAATCCAGCGACGAAGACGAGCGCGAGCATTCAAACCACCAACCAGTAATTTTAAAATTCGCACTGGTGGTTAACATGCGCCGACCTTTAACCTTCCTTCTGGCAGTTATCGTAGGGCTCGGCTTTGCGATCGAGCCGTTCAATCCCCGCTTCCTCGTGGCTATTTACCACGATATCATTTATTCCTCAGACGAGCGGTTGTTGGTAGAGGGCAAGCGGTTCGAAGGCACGGGCGCTTTTATCGCCCCCGACTTAGTTTTGACGGCGGGGCACCTCTTGCCCGTCCCCAACTGGGACGAGCCGCCCGAATGGCAGGAGGTAAAGAAGAAAAGCGTGATTAGAGTGGTCATTAAAATCGGCGAGAAATTCTACCTCACCAAGCCAATTATTGCCCCCAAAAATGCGGATATCGCAGTCCTGAAAGTTTTCAACTACCGCTCGAAAGATTTCCTACAGGTCAGCTTTGAGCAGCCCAGCGCGGGCGAAACAGTAAAAGTGATTTCTTGGCTGCCTATAAAAACGGATACGGACGAGCCGCTCATTCAGCCTGTCTTCTGGGTATTGGTCGTCGCGAACCCGCAATTCAAGCACACGTGGGGCATATCTGAGCCTGTTGAAGAGGAAATGATAGCAGGGCGACCTGCCACTTGGGGCGGCGCCAGCGGCAGCCCCGTCTTAAAGGACAACAAAGTTATCGGTGTCGTCGTCGGTATGCTGCGGAGCGGCTTTACGCTCGTAGAGCCGACAACGAAAATCAAACAGCCGCTCCAGAAATTTCTGAAAGAATGAGCCACTTAAGGAGCAATTTCTTATCACCTTCATATCGCCAATATCGGCGGGCGATAGGAGGCAACAAGATACCTTCCCGCAACCCAATTAAATGGAAAAGCTCAGAATAAGTGCCTGACCGGGTCAACTTGGTTAGCACCCCCCCTGACCCGTGAAGCGACGACAGCATTTCCTCCGTGCGGGAAATAAACTTTCTAACGTCTTCTAGAAATCGCCGTCGCTCTCGCTCGTCTTCAGGAAGGCTATCCAAATGACCGTATTTGTAAAGCATTTCAGACGCAAATTCTAACCAATCTCTTATTTCTTCCGAAACGACGTCTCCATGAATTGGCCCCCTCCTTTGCTGCTCATAATAACCGCGCAAGAAACTATTTACCGCCTCCCAAGCCCGAAGTTGCGTCTTGGGATCGTCCTTCAGACCTTCAACCCAACGGATTACCGCCGAAATCATATCCATATTCTCCAGCAGCCCTGCCCGCTCAAGCTGCCTCAGAAACTCCAGCCTGACCCACTCATTCTCAGTGTCGACGAGTTTTTCCTTCGCTATTTCCCAGAAAACTTCGTCGGCAGTAGTCTCGAGTTTAGCCGCTGCCGCCCCCAGTTCCCCTTCGTTAAAAACAAAATAAACTGCTCGGTTACCAACAGTATGCCAGCTAGGGTCTTTTTCTACTATCCTGCTGATAATCTGCTGCCCAATTTCCGAGGTGGGCTCGAGGACATAGACATAGGCGGGGGCAGGAAAAGTGCGCCGCTCGTCTGCAATGAAGAAATTCACCTTGGCGATACCTGCTTTCAGCCCGACGCCCTCAACGCTACGACGGGGCACTACCATAGAACTTACTTCCTCAACTACCCAATCTTCAGTGAGGGACTGTGAAGACGAAACGGTAAAATTCACTATCGTATAGTCCCGCCCCAATAATTCGTCTACCAACTCACGCCTCACCAACTTTCTCGCTTCTTCAGTGACCTCTTGAGCAAGCCTATTATAAAAGTCGCCACCATACCGAGCCCACTCCCGCAGGCCTCTGAATGCATACACGGAAAGGGTGCCGAAGCGCTCATACTCGATAGGAGCGTCGCTTCCGATAATCCAATCTAATGCCCACTCTGCCATTGAGTAGAATTCCTCAGGTTCGGACCAATAATCCTCTTCCTTCCTCGGCACTTCTTGGCGATAATTTTCAAAAAGGAAATTCGTTTCGGAGTTAATATCCAGCAAAATTTCGGCTAATTTCTTCAGCTCGAGCCACCACTGCCATAAGACTTCTTCGGTATGGGCGGGGCGACCCCTAAGCATTGTCAGCGCTCGAAAAGTTAAGTAATTCTCCAGAGCGGGGGCAGCCTCTGTGGATAATCTCAACTGATAATAAGCCGCTGCAAGTAGCCTGAGCCAATAATTGTATAACCCCACTCTGCGCTCCTCGCTCAATCCCCTCGTTCTCCTTAGCCCTTCCCACATTTCGGAGCGAAGGCTTTCAATCGTTTTCCAAATCTCGTCCCAGTCCTCGACAGGGGTAGGACGGGGCGGATCAGCAAACCCCCCCCGCACCATATCCTCATACAACTGGCGAAATATACCCGCAGCCAGATATAACTTCTTGCCTAGCAAGAACTGCTCGATACCTGCCAATTTATCCACAATCGCTTGAAAGCGAGACATACCACTCACCAACTCGAATTTTAAAATTAAAGCGGGTGAGCACAAAATGAAAGTGATTTGGCTAAGGAAACAGTATCGGGCATATTCGGAATATCTGAGCCTCGCTCCGAAGCATGAGGCTGTTTGGACAATTCAAAGTCGTGTCGCCGAACTCAAGCGATATCTAAAAGGCAACTCTAATGCAATAGCCGCGCTCAACAAGATCGAGCAGATCGCTGCACAAATATCGAGAGCAATTAATGAGGGCGACTTCGAAGAGGTCAAAAAATTAGCTCAAGAAGCCTCCGAACTACGCTCCGAAGTAGCGCAGGCAATGGCAACAGCGCGGAATATTACCGATGAAGCGCGGCAATTTTTCTTAGAGATGTCCGACGCCATCCGAGAACTTGGCGGATATTAGAAAAAATTTATTCCCCCGCAGAAAATACCCCCGCCCAGAAAAGGTGGTCACGGGGGTAGCTAAAGAAGCGTCAGCCCGACGAGCCGCTCAACTTCCTTCGGCTCCGCCCGTTGAAGATAACAATACCAATAGAGAAACTGCGGGAGAAGCTCTTCCCATTCTCCCTTTGCCAAAATTTCCTCGCTCCGAACCCCCTCCTTCCTCGCTTCTAACTTTAACTTTATGTATTTCTCGCCACGCTCGTAGGGGAAAAAATTTACGGATAGCCTCGCGTCCAGCTTTGTGTGATAGACGAAAACAACCCAATCGCCACCCATGTAAACCCCGCGGAGAATGTCTTGGCGCTCCATTACATCCCACACACTAATGAACCCTAAGTATTCACCCCAAATTGAGTTTCTTAAGTCAACCTCGTCCTCAAACCGATCGGAGGAATAATACCTCACAATCGGTCTCCCAACCCCTTCAAGGTAAAATTTGACGGGATATGTGTCGGCCCGCTCGTCCTTCGGCAGGATTGCGACCAACCTAATAGGGGGCAGCCCATACTGCGGGGCGAGATTGTTAATCCCCTCGCAAATTCTGATTAACGGGGCTCGGTCGAATTCCTTGCTCCGCCCGCGTAAATCTAATACCAGCAAAGTCTCTACCATAGACTATCACTTCCGCCAATATTTTAACTGCGGCGGATAAAATATGATAGGAAGGGGGTCGATAAGTATGGAGCCCAAGTCGATTATGCAAGCGCCTTACCCGCAGGCTAACGAGCGGCTCTTCGACGAAGAAGCCGAGCAGAAAATGAAGTTTCTCATGGAGTTGGTCGAGAAGGTTCGGGCTCTAAAGCACGAGCTCGGCTGGGGCTCGGCGAAGGTCGAGATAGTCCTTGCCTGCGACGAGCAAACCCGTCAACTCGTAGAAGACAACTTTTGGTGGCTGGAAAACGTTGGGCGTATCAGCGGGGTAAAGTTTATCCCGCTCGGCGAGAAAGTCTCGCCCGCAGTCTCCGAGCTGGTCGGCTCAGCAGAAGTATTTATCCCGCTCAATAACCCAGTGGAAATTGAAAGGCTCAAGGAGCGCTGGCGGAAACAGCTAGAGAAAGTCGAAGAGGAATTAGCGAGGCTACAAGCCAGACTATCGAACTCCGAGTTCGTTGAGAAAGCACCCGCCGAAATCGTTGAGCGGACAAAGAAAAAAGTATCGGAGCTGACGAAGCAGCACGAGCACTTAAAATCTTCACTGGGTGAGGAAAATGCGAGTAATATGGCTGCGCAAGAAATTGGTGGAGTATAAGCCGTCCGTTATTGAAGAGGGTTTAGTTCTGCACCACGGGACTAACCTACCAAACCTCTATCTGATACTTGAAAGTGGGCGGCTCGGAAGCGAAGTCGGACGGCACGGCGGAGCCTATGAGCGCCTCGGAAGCTTCTACATGACCGAATATTTCGAGCTGGCATTCCGATACGCCCGCGACGCCGCCAAAGACTTAAGCTACTACCTTCCCGAAGACGAAGTTCCCTATATCGAGGAAGTCGCCGACGAAATTACTCCAAACATAGAAAAATTGAAGGAAATATTTGGCGCCAAAGACATCCTCGACCTCTATATCGCCTTCGCCTCCTTCATGCGATACCACGGGTTCCTCGACCCCGAAGTTTATCCGCCCGTCGTGATCACCATCACTATTACCGACCCACAAACCCTTAGCAAACTCTACTTCGACGAAGACGACTTCAGGAATTGGCTCGGAAACCAAAATACCACCCATATCGTCGAAGTCGCCAAGCGAGACCCCGAGTTCTACGACTGGCTCTCAGAACTCTACGACAACCCCGACCGGCTAACCCGAGTCGACGACATCTACGAATGCGCTATCAGCGAAGTAGAAGAGGCACTTTACGAAACCTTCCCCTACGAGGAAGAAATCCCCGATACCCTCATCTCCAGCGCCGCCTTCCACCTCACAGCAAAGCAAATTTACCAAGCCCTCATACGCCTCGCCGAGCGAGGAGACCCAGACGCCCGAAATATCCTCGCCCAAGTAAAAGACTCCGTCATCTCCTTCTTCCTCACCGAACCAATCTCCTTCGACGAAGCCGACCTTATAACCGCAACAATCTATACCAAACCTAAACCCATAGAAATCAACCTCAAAGACCCCGCAGCCCTCAACCAAGTGGA
>JAVVGN010000004.1:0-46419 GCA_032249095.1 Candidatus Caldarchaeales archaeon
GGGATACTATCACTTAATAAGGCCCGCCACGCGATACCTTAGCTGGCCTTGAAGTACAGGTTAGTGGATATCCTCGCCTGCCCCATCTGCCGGAATTTCCCGCTGGAGCTCCATGTTTTCCAGGCTGAAAAGCGATACTCAGTCGAGGATGCGACACCGTGCGAGATATATTGCTCTTACCACGGCGGAATGGTAAGCAGCCTCCCAGAAACCAGATGCGTCGAGTGCTACTCCTACGAGATAATCGACGGGCTCCTCGTGTGCCGGAAGTGTATGAGGTGGTATCCAGTGATAGACGAGATACCGATTATGTTGCCGGACGACATGAGGAGCAGTAATAGAGAGCTAGAATTCTTGAGGAAATGGTCTTCGAGGGTTCCTGAAGAGGTATTGAAGACTGGCTTACCGTTCAACCTGGGGTGACGCCTTGCATATAGACGTGCTTGTACACGGTGGGGACTTTGCGGCGGCTCTTATCTCATACCTACTGAGCAGGCATGGGTACTCAGTTGTTCTGGCCACTAAAGCGCCTAGGCTGAGTGAGGAGTGTCTTTATCTCCCCTTTACGTCGGCGTGGCTGCGATATCTGAACGAGCTGGGGCTACCTAAGAGCTACTTTACTCGGCTGGAAAAAATCCAGCTGGCTCTTGATGATGCACCACACGCCCAGCTAACACCCCTCATAGGCGTCTGCGTAGGCGATATGAGAAGTCTCGCCGAGTGGACAGCGTCTCAAAACGACTTACAGCTCTCTCTCTGGTGCCGCGATCTGTCTTGGAAAATAGTATCCCGAGAAGTAGCTTGGAGATTGAGGCCTAGAGGCGGCGTCGTCGCCGAGGGGAAAGCCTCACTCGTTATCGATACCGAGAGGGTTAGGGATCGTGTCGGAGATGTTGTTTTACTGACCACGCATACACGGGACGATCATCCCTCGATCTTACGTCTTGGACAGGGTGGCCTAACACTAGCTGTTAGGCACGGTAGGCTCACTACTCACCTCTTCTTGGGGGAGCCCGAGGAAAGGGCTGGAATCTCTCTAACACGCGTCCCTCTCTGCGCCAACCCCAATTTTGGTGAGGCGCCACTCCTCCAAGCGGGTATCCCCTGCAGCTTCATGAGTCCCCCCTGGCTCGGGGATTACTTAGCGGCCTCGGCCATCCTAGGCGTAATGATAGCTGTGGCACGGCTTAGCTCTGGCGATGTTGATGAACGTGTCCTGCAATATGTGGCTGAGCTAAGGGCTCAGTCGCGGCTGAGCCTAAAGTTGATCAAGGAATTTGCCGCCGGGATGCAAGCTGGCCTCACAGTGAGGCAGGTCGAGGAGGCGATCTCGCCCCCCACTCCGCCCATCAGTTATAGACTTTGAAGCCGAGGAGCGGGGCAACCTCGTTTATGCATCGCCTGCACAGGTAGATTTTATACTTCCTTATCACACCAACGGTCGTGCCGCAGCGCCTACATTTAGCTACCCCCTTGCCGAATCTCCTCTTCTTCGGCGGCTTGTATTTAGCCACGGGAATCCCCATACAGCTCCTGCTATTTTATGATTGCGTGGCAGTCCGCCATCGGCTCATAAACACAGGCCCACGCTAGTTGAGCTGTGGATACGGGGTTAGAACCACCAACTTTAATAAGGCTACCCTAGATCAGATATTAGAAGGTGGAGGTGCCGTGAGCTCAAAGATACCACTCCAGCGTATCTCTGATAACGTTTGGCTGATACCTCAGACCTACAGATCAGACATGAGGGTACCCGTATACGTGTTCGCATCCGACAGGCTACTGGAGAAGATGCTAACAGACAGGACTTTAATTCAGGGTGTGAACGTCGCTACGCTCCCAGGCGTCCAGAAGCACGTGGCAGTGCTTCCAGACGCCCACGAGGGCTACGGCTTCCCGATCGGCGGAGTCGCCGCCATGGACGCTACGGAGGGGGTCATCTCGCCTGGGGGGGTAGGCTACGACATCAACTGCCTCCCTGCCGGAACGAGGGTCTTCTCCAGCGAGGGCTGGTGGAAGAGGATCGAGGACGTCGAGATCGGCGACGACGTTCTGGTGGTAGACAGGGAGGGCAGGACCTCCAGGGCCTCGAGGGTCCTCCTGAAGCTCTTCAGGCGCGACGACGAGCTCCTCGTCATCAGGACCGAAACAGGCGACAAGATACGCGTGACGCCGGATCATCCAGTGCTCACGAGGCGCGGCATGGTCGAGGCTGCGGAGCTCAGCGTTGGCGATATGGTGGCGACGCACCCGTTCGAGGGAGTTCAATACGAGGAGCCAGCGGATTTCACAATACTCTCGGGGGATGAGTTCGATGAGGGAGTGGCTGAGGAGCTGAGGAGGCGCGGCATCATCCCCCTCACGTCGAGGAGCAGGGCTCTCCCGACTTTGGTCAAGCTGCTGGGCTATTTTACCGGCGACGGGGCCTTCGACGGAAAGAAGGTGGTCTTCTACGGAAGCGTTGAGGATCTCGAGGAGATAAGGCGCGACATCACCCTGCTGGGCTACACTCCGTCCAGAATCCGCAGCAGAAAAAGGACAACGGTAATCGACGGGAAGCTTGCCGTCGGAACCGAGAACTCGGTCAGCGTCTCGGCGAGGAGCTTCGCTGAGCTTCTGAAGGTACTCGGCGCTCCGGCGGGGAAGAAAACCGTATCCGACTTCACGGTTCCTGATTGGCTGCTCAGGATGCCCCTTTGGATCAAGAGGCTTTACCTGGCTGCGCTGTTCGGTGCCGAGCTTAACAAACCCCAGATCGTTAACGGCTACAACTTCGAGCCGCCTGTCCTCTCGATGAGCAAGAGGTCGGAACACGTCGATTCGGGCCTGTTCTTCCTGAACCAGGTCAAGTCGATGCTGCAGGAGTTCGGCGTCGAGGTTAGTTCGATTCAGGTTTCACGTGAGGGCAAATTCTACAGGCTGAGGCTCCAGATCTCCGAGCATCCCGAGAACCTGATAAGGCTCTGGTCAGTGATCGGCTACGTCTACAACCAGTCGAGGACGAGGCTCGCCCACTCGGCAGTCGCCTGGCTGAAGTACAAGCTATCGGTCATCAGCGAGCGGAAGGCCGCAGAGACTGCAGCCGTTGCCCTCGTGGCAGGAGGTGGAACGGTCAGCGAGGCAGTAGAGCTCCTCACCATTGATCACGTCAACGAGCGCTTCATCGAGCGCTCAGTTTACGAGGGAAGGAAATCAGATCTGAAAGTCCCGAGGAGCTTCTTGACCTTCGAGGAGTGGACTAGGGAGAGGCTGGAGGGAGACGTCGTCTGGGTGAGGATCGCCTCGATCGACCGCACCCCCTACGACGGCGAAGTGTACGATCTGACGGTTGAGGACGAGGCCCACACCTTCGTCGCGGACGGGTTCGTCGTCTCCAACTGTGGGGTGCGGCTCATGGTTACGAATCTCACCGAGAAGGATGTCAGGCCACGGATTGCCGAGCTCGTCAACGTTGTGTTCAGGAATGTCCCTGCAGGGCTGGGGTCCCGGAGGAGGGACTTCGTTGTGTCGCGATCCGACCTCGACAGGGTGGCGCTTGAGGGGGCCCGGTACGTTATCGAGAAGTATGGGCTCGGGTGGCATGACGATTACAAGCACATTGAAGAGGAAGGTAGGTACCCAAGGTACAAAACGGGGGACATACCTGACCCAGACCCGAGCGTCGTCTCGAACGAGGCCAAGAGCAGGGGTCTTGACCAGATAGGTACACTGGGCAGCGGAAACCACTTCCTCGAGATACAGAAGGTCGACAAGATATTCGACTACGAGGCCGCGAAGAGGATGGGCATCGTTGAGGAGGGCCAAGTAACCGTCCTGATTCACTGTGGAAGCAGGGGTTATGGTCACCAGATATGTAGTGACAACCTAAAGATAATGGAGAGGGCTGTCGCGAGGTATGGCTTGAGGCTTCCTGACCGCGAGCTCGCCTGCACCCCTGCAAGCAGCCCCGAGGCGACACAGTATTTGAAGGCCTTTGGATGCGCAGTCAACTTTGCCTTCGCCAACCGCCAAGCCATTAGCCACTGGGTTAGGCAAAGCTTTGAGCAGGTCTTCAAGAGGCCCGCGGAGACGATGGACCTCAGAATAGTGTATGATGTATGCCACAACATTGTCAAGCTGGAGAAACACAAAGTTGATGGTGAGTTGAGGGATGTCTTCGTTCATAGAAAAGGAGCCACTAGGAGCTTCCCGGGAGGGGTCGAGTACTATAGTGAGATGATCCCGGCGACATACAGGGACATTGGGCAGCCCGTCTTCGTCCCCGGCAGTATGGGGACTGCAAGCTGGGTCCTGCTCGGCCAGCCGGGCTCTCTAGAGATAACGTTTGGTAGCGCGGTCCATGGAGCGGGGAGGCAGATGAGCCGGGCTGGAGCTAAGAGGCAGTACAGGGGAGAGGCAGTCGTAAGGGCATTAGAGAGCAAGGGCATATACGTGAAGGGAGACACCATCGACACTATCGTCGAGGAGGTCCCGGAGGCTTATAAGAACCCAGACGACGTGGTGGAGGTTGCGCATTCAGTCGGGATGAGCAAGAAGGTGGCGAGGTTAGTCCCGATAGGTGTCGTAAAGGGCTAGAAGTTCCTTATTCCAACCCAGCCAAACTCATATTTAGACCAGCGACGATGCAACTCAGCAGGGATAGCTAGATATGTCGGCGCGGATTCCCATAAAGGCGGCATGTGCTTCACGCCTCTAATCATAGCTCATAGGGGCCTGTCCAGTAGATTCCCCGAAAACACGATGCGCAGTATAAGAGAGGCCCTCAGGCTCCAAGTCGACGCGATCGAGATTGACGTTAGAGCAACCAAGGACGGTGTGCTTATCCTCATGCACGACGAGACTGTGGATAGGACGACAGATGGGCGGGGGGCTGTGGGGGAGTTGACTTGGAGCGAGATTTCGCGGCTTGACGCAGGCTCTTGGATGTCGCCAGATTTCGCAGGCGAGCGAGTTCCCCGCCTTGACGAGGTCTTAACAGAGGTGGCGGGGCGTGTTGTGCTGCACATCGAGGTGAAGGCGCCAGAAACAGTGCGGCGGATAGTCCACACCGTGAAATTGCATAACGCGGAGGAGTGGGTGGTTATTGCGAGCTTTCACAAGGAGGCCCTCGCCCGCTCGAGGCAACTCGAGCCCCGCATCCCAGTGACGCTTATAGCCGGCCTGCGCGAAGTTGAGAGAGGGGGTGGCATCAAGACCCTCATATTCAGAGGGGTCGCGCTTGGTGCATGCGGCTTAGCCCTCCACCACAGCCTAATAACACGGGATCTGACACATTATGCCCGCGCACGAAACATGTCGTTGGAGGCGTGGACCGTCAACGATGCTTCCGAGGCCAGGAGATTGGCCGACGCTGGTGTGGGAGCCATCGTGACCGATGCGCCAGACCACATAGCCGCGGCTCTGCGTATGGGTGAATAAATCATAAAAAGCATCGACGCAGATCACTGATATCGGGCCCGTGGCCTAGCATGGATAGGGCGCCGGCCTGCGGAGCCGGAGGTCCTGGGTTCAAGTCCCAGCGGGCCCGATATTAGTTATTATTTTGAGTATTATGTTGAATGGGGGAAATGGTTGGGGGAGGGATAGGTTTTCTAGCGGTTCTCTTGACGTAGCTTTCTAGCCGTATCTGCTTCGCTTCCTACTAGTAATTGTGAAACCTACATATCTGTAGAAGTTTGTATTACTGCTGGCTCGAATATAGATCACATATGCATCCTTGTTATGCGTGTATTGCTTCCCCATCCTAGGATCATAGAATATAGTTCCTCGTCGGGCTTTGAGCATTGGCCCCGTTGACTCTATACCCAGTCTCCTAAGAAGATCATTGATATATGTGAGTAGTCTTAGGTGGGTTTTTTTGTAGATACTTATGTACCCCCTGGTTAGCACATCCTTCTGAGTCTGCGAAACTCCTGATGAAAGCCGCCACACACCTCTCACAATGCTCAATATATTTCTTAAGCCTCTCGAGGTCTACTGGCTTTTTGAGGAGTTCGTATAACGTCCGTGATCTAACTTCGACGACATATTTTCCTACGTCATCCCTAAATCTCGGCCTTATTTGTTTCCTTCCCAGGACCTTTGCAAGACACCTGCCGAACTCCTCGACAAACTCCCTATTCCCAGCCTTAAGACCTACCACGACATCATTGTAGCCCCTGAGAGTACGTCTTCTTCTATAGGTGTATCCGTCACCGACCTTCACACCTATCACGTACGCCAACTCCTCTGAAGGCTTCAATAGTTCTAGTGAAGGTATCAATCTACCATTGTATGGGCTATGTACCCCACGTAGCCAGTAGCTTATATGAGACTTAGAGACCCTAACTCCGTATCTTCGCCACACTTCCTCAATAATCCCTCTATACGTCAGCCCACCTCTCCGAAGGGCAACAACGTCACCGTACAGCTTGATCCGAAGCTCCAGCGGCAGATATCTCCCCACCAGTTACTACGCCTCCTCGCCCTCCGTCCTTATCTAGTATGGCCATGTTAGCATATGGAGCCTCTCCACCATCCCACTCCCAACCTCTTCCCTCCCCATCCACATCACCCGTTTCGGAGAAGACCCTCCACCGGCCCCACATATAAAGAGTAGTGGCCCCAATAACCAGGCCATCACCAACCCCAGACTAACTATGCTCAAGCAGAACCAAAGGAATAGAGAGGGAGATAAGCCTCATCAAGAAGGAGAAATCTAAACCAAGACACACACTAGGCATAAAACACGGAAACATACCAACACAGCTATACCTATGGGCAACGAAGTAATATTCAAGGGAAAAGGACAAACAACACTATACGGATACCCAAGGCCATCTTAGCGGGAAGGCGCGCGAGTCCCAATGCTCGCCCGGCAGCTTAGAGGACGCCGCCTCAAGGTCTGCCCTCCGGAAGTAATGCCTAGAGCCCCAGAGGGTCTCCACAGAGGGATGATCCGACCCAAGTAACTCGCGAAGCGAGGCGCGCCTCGCCGGAGCAATCTGCCTAAATGCCCTGAGCTGATGCGCAAACCACTCCTCATCCCTCCCCACCCCTCGATAACCAGCGCGCCCACTGTCGCTTTCAGTCCGAACCATTCAGCGCTCGACGAAACTATATCTGGACGGAGTCATGGTTGTCTTCGAGTTGGATCCTGTGGGAGTAGGGGTAGTCGGGCTTGGCGTCATAGGCCAGATACATGCCCGTAACGTAGCAAGTCTCGAATCTACGAGGCTGGTCGCGGTTGTTGATCAGGTGCGTGAGAGGGCGGAAAGCATTGGCAGGGAGCTAGGAGCCGAGGCCTACACCTCAATCGACGAGGCGTCTAGGAATAGGGACATAGAGGCCCTGATAATCGCGACACCCTCCTATCTGCATGGCCCACAAGCGCTGTACGCGCTCCTGCACGGCAAGCACGTCCTAGTGGAGAAGCCTATGGCTACCACGCTCAGTGGGGCCAGGCGGATAATAAGAGTTGCAGAGGAGAAGATGCTTAGGCTTGGAGTAGTTTTCCAAGAGAGATACATGGAGGCTGCTGAGAAGCTGAAGGAGCTTATCGATAAGGGTGCTCTTGGGAGACTGCTGATGATCGAGGCTGAGCTGAAGTGGTGGAGAGGAGAGGACGACTACTATAGGAGAGATCTCTTGGCACAGAGCTGGCGCGGCTACTGGGAGACGGAGGGTGGAGGGGTCCTCATGAACCAGGCCATACACACTATAGACCTCGCTCTCTGGTTTGGGGGTGAGGCCTCGATAGTGGCCGGGATGACCTCAAACCAAGCCCACCCATCGATAGAGGTTGAGGACGCCGCGGTGGCCCTCATAGAGTTTAGAAACGGCGCCCTAGGGAGCGTTGTCGCGACGCTCTGCGCCAGAAGTCCCTCGAAGCAGTATAGGCAGATAAGGGTCCTCGGGACAAAGGGTCAAGCCATACTTATGGATCAATCATTAAAGGCCTATGTTGAGAGCGGCGAAATCAGTGTAGTCGGGGAGGCACAGTTCGGGGAGCTACATAAGAGGCTCGTGGACGACTTTGCTAGGTGTCTGAGGACTGGGGATAGCTTCAGAGTAAGCGGAGAGGAGGGTTATAAAAGCCTCGAGCTGATAAAATCGATATACAGGAGCGCGGAGAGCCGCTTCTTTGTCAGCCTGCCCCTGGAGGTTTTGAGGGATTGAGGCTATGCTTCACGTCGCTTGCCTACCCTGAGCTAAACCTGGCCGAAGTGTTGGAGAGGGCGGCGAGGTGGGGTTTTGACGGAGTGGAGCTCCGGGTGGCTGACGACGGCATACACCTGAGGCCCGAGACGCCGATCCCGTCGGAGGCTAAGGCTCTCTTAGAGAGGTACCGTGTCCCTGTCCCCGTGCTATCGGGATATCTGCGGGCCTCATCCCTCCTCACCGACAAGGAAGGTTTGGCCGAGAAACTAGGCATTACCCTCATGAGGATGGCCGTGGAAATCGGCGCCATAGGTGTTAGGATATATGGAGGCCAGATGTCTCACAAACCTAGAGAGGCCGCGCGGAGGATAGGTGAGGCTATCGAGGGTCTCAAGAAGCGGTCCGGCGTAGGGGGCGTGAAGATGCTTCTCGAGACGCATGACGACCTCGCAATAATTGACAACCTGCGCTACCTCGTCGAGGAGTACCCATTGGCGGAGATACTTTACGACCCCGCAAACATTATTTACGCTGGTGGGAGCCACGACCAGGCCTTCAAGCTTATCGGTGAGAGGATAGCTCACGTCCACATAAAGGACTTTAGACCTGAAGGTGGGCAGAGAATCTTTACGCCACCGGGAGCCGGAGTTGTGCCTATTGAGAAGATCATACAGGACCTCCGGTCCTCTGGCTATGAAGGATACGTCTCGATCGAGTGGGAGAGATACTGGCACCGGGACCTCCCCAGCGGAGACCTAATGATACCTAAATACAGGGACTACTTGAGGGCGATAATATGAAGCTCGGAATTATCTCCGACGAGGTGTCGCAAGACCCTGACCACGCTTTTCGGGTCATCAAGAAGCTAGGCGCATCGTTCGTAGAGATCAGAGACGTGTGGGGACGCAACGTTGCGACACTCGACGACGAGAGGATCTCCGAGCTCAAGAACTTGGCAGAAAAGTATGGGCTCAATATATCAAACGTTGATTCCTACGCCTTCAAGACATACATCAAGGCCGGCCTAGGGGATAACCTCAAGACCCTAAGAAGGGCGATAGAGATAACGAAAAAGCTCGACCTAGGATTCACGCGGATCTTCACCTTCTGGTGGGAGGGGAGCTTGGACAGATATCTCGGCAGGATTGTCGATCTTCTCGGCCCAGCGGTAGACATGGCGTCGGATGAGGGTGTGCTTCTCGCTGTCGAGAACGAGTACAGTTGTATGGTGGGTACAGGTAGGGAGGCGGCCCTGCTCCTGGAGAGGGCTGGAGGGCGTTGGTTAAAGGTGCTCTGGGACCCCGGAAACTCGTTCTTCGCGAGGGAGACCCCCTACCCAGACGGGTTCAGCTACGTGAGGGACCACGTGGTCCACATACATCTTAAAGATGCTTGTGTCGAGGGCGGCGCATTCAGGTTCAAGCCGATCGGCAACGGCGCAATAGATTACCGCGGCCAACTCAGGGATCTTGCTGGCTGGTTCCAAGGTGTTATCTCGCTTGAGACGCATTACACACCACCAGACGGGACCAAGGAGGAGGGGACAGAGGAGTCTTTCAAAGGCCTTCTAACCATCCTGCGCGAGCTTGGCCTCGAAAAATAGATGTTATCCAATGATCACCTTTAGTCTCTCGAGATATGCCTCTCGACTGGATGCGCCGCCGCCCCTCAGGGCGGCCCTGGCGGCGTAGCAGGCTGCACCCATGCAGTACAGCGCCTCACCACACTGAACTGCAAAGTAGGCTACAAGCCCTGACACGACCCCGCGATGATAGGGAGAGACTATCTCCGGCTCGATCCAGTTTGATTTCTCGAAGGAGCCGTCCGACATCCTGTCGTGACCGCCAAGCAGATAGACGGGGCGCCCCACCCGCTGAGCCGTTGCCAGAGCCTCCCCATGTCTCGGACTAGGGTGAGGCAGAACAAATATTGAGACGCCTGCCTGCGTTGGGGTAGGAGTGTCGGTGACTGTAAGACCATCGAGCTCAACCACTAAGCCTCCTGTAAATTCCTTGATGCGGCTTTTTATCCCAAGGGCTGTCAGGGCGTCGCGGGCGCCCTCAGCAGGCATTCCCGAGCCGCGGACAGTGGCCGCGCCAACCACCCCTAGGCGGCTTCTTACGTAGCTCAGGTCGCCGGGCCCCGCGATAAGCTCGCTCTCGGGAGGCGCACCAATCTCCTCGACGTATAATTGTCCGGACTGGACGCCCGGCACCGACGTGAAAGGTTTGGGGCCGTGGAGGGTGATGGTTATGTGGGGTCTTACTGCGAGTGAATAGGAGCCGGTATCTGGGTCCACGCCGGAGGGAACGTCTACGGAGTAGACTCTAGCTTGAGAGCTATTGATCAGGCTGATCGCGGTCTTAAAGGGCTCCCTGACCTCTCCCCTAATCCCCGTCCCGAATATCCCGTCCACTATCACGTCCGCGGAGCCGAAGAGCTGTTTCAACTCCATCAGTTCCCGTCCATCAGCGGCGACGTGTCTTTCGACAGTCATGCACATTCTCTCGAGAATACTCCAATTGTCCCTCGCCTCCCGAGTCCTGATCCGCTCCGGTGTTGAGAGCAGTATGACGGCAACCCTGGCGCCCATTCCCGCAAGATGCCTCGCGGCGACGAAGGCGTCACCGCCGTTGTTCCCTGGGCCAGCCACGACGAGAACCTTCTTTCCCTCCACACCACCCTCAACCTCCGAGACAACATGGGCGACCCTTGCCCCCGCGTTCTCCATCAGCAACGTCCTGCTGACGCCCAAGTACTCAGAGTTCTCGTCCAGCACGGCTATGTCGTAGCTCCGATAGAGCTTCCTAAGCGCCAACTCTCCGCGTGTAGAGTGGGGAGCAGCTGCCTATTTCCCTTTAACCCTGTGCCGAAGAGTTCTTGCTCCTTTTCAGTACAAGGATCTCTTGCAGGTTGGTCAGGACGCCACGCAGACCGTCCCTCTCCCAATGTGCCGTAAACAGCTCCCAATCAATCCTCAAGAGGAGGACGGTGATTACTGCTAGGACTCCTATAGATATCGCCGTGCTGAGCCCGTTGCCGATCTCGAAGGCTCTGAACAGAGATAGGTATGCTCTCCCCAGATAGGCGACGCCCACCGACAGTACAATTTTCCCCGCCATGCTGGCGATCATGAATTTCGTGAAAGAGTAGCCCGTGATCCCAATGGGGATGTAGAGTATGTCGTCGGGGAGGGGTGTTAGGGCGAAGATGAAGACGCCTAGCGCTCCAAACCTGTCGATAAGTCTTCTGAGAGCGTCCATCTTCCTTCTCCTCGTCTCGCCCATTAACTTGTAGCCGAACCTCCCTAATGCGTAGGAGGATATCTTCCCAAGCGCGCCCCCCAATCCGGCGAGTAGTCCTAGCAGGAGTGGGTCAAGAGTGTCGGATAAAATAACCACCAGAAACAGATAGGGTAGGGGGAGAAACGGGATTACGCTCCCGAAGAAGGAGAGGGCAAAGACGCCCACGTATCCAGTCTTGACGGCGTATATCTCGAGCTGCCTCACAAATTCTTCCAAGAACGTCTGGTCAAGCACTCTCCCGCAGCACCTCACCCAGCGTAGACTCCGCTAAGTCGAGGAGGCCCTTGAGTCCCTCAAGGCTTCTAGCCTCGGCCGTATACTTGATTTGGGGCATAGTGTTTGATGGCCTCACCAGCAGCCAGCCGTCCTCTATGTAGGCCTTCACACCGTCGATCTCGATAACTCTCTCGGCAATCCGCTTAAGCCTCACCGCAACCTTTTCCATCACTAATTGTTTAAGCCTCTCCGGGACCTCAACTGCCCTTATACTTGAGCTGTAGTACCTCGGGAAGCTGTCAAGGATGCTTGATATGGATGTTTGGCTTGCCGAGGCGAGCTCCGCCATCCTCGCGACTGCATAGATACCGTCGTCGAAGCCGTAGATCTCCGAGAAATAAAGGTGGCTACTCTTCTCGGCCCCTATAACGGCATTAACCTCCCTCATCTTACTCAACATAAACGCCCTGCCGGTCCTCGCCAAAACCGGCGTGAAGCCATGCATCCTCGCAACCTCCTCAACGACCGAGCTGCTGCTCACATCATAAACTATCCTCCCCTTCCTCCCCATACCGGTCAACAAAACGGCGAGCGCCAAGTCGCCTTCGAGGAACCGGCCCCTATCGTCCACGAAGACCGCCCTATCCGCGTCTCCGTCGAGGCCTGCTCCAAAATCCGCGCACTCCTCCACAACTATCTTGGGGAGCGGCGCAAGCGTCTCGGGTGTAGGCTCGGGCGAGTGGTTGGGGAAACGCCCGTCGGGGGAATCGTTAAGTGGGATGAGGTCGCAACCAAGCTCCCTGAGAAGACTGGGCCCGACAGCACAGCCGGCGCCGTTCGAGAAATCTATAACCAGCCTCACCCGTCTCCGCAATCTTATCAGGCCCTTTATCCTGTCGATGTAGTGCTTGACTATGTCTAGACGCCTCGCCTCGGAGGGCCGCCAGCCCTCCACCCTCAAGCCCATGAAGATCTGCTTCAGCTCGTCCATCCCCCTCACAGCCGAGACGGTCTCACCATCCGATAACACCAGCTTGAAGCCGTTCCACTCTGGCGGGTTGTGACTCGCAGTCACCTGTATCCCGCCACTAAACTTCAAGTCAACCACCCCTAGATAGAGGGCAGGCGTAGGCACTAGGCCGGCCTCCCAAGGCTCCACCCCCCCTTCCTCAAGCCCACCTATGACAGCAGAGGCTAGACTTGGGCTGCTGAGCCGGACGTCATGCCCGACAAGAACCCGCCCCTCCCCGCCTAGCATGCGGGCAAATGCGAGCCCAACGCGGTAGGCCACCGACTCGTCGATCTGTGATGGGTATACCCCCCTGATGTCGTAGGCCCTGAAGATCTCCTCGCGCATCTTCTGCCCCCACTAGGCGAGTCTCTATATCTAAATGTTTGTGAATTTGATGCCTGCGCTTTTTGAGCCGTACTGCCTGTTGAGTGCGATTAGAAGCACAGTAAGCCTCTCAGTAATCCTCGAGTATCTAAGGCCGCCGGCGTATAGCGGCCTCAAACCTTCAATCCTCGCGAGGAGCTTCATGACCTCCTCAGCATTCTCCCTCTTACCGCAGACAACCACGTCGCAATTTAGCGGCCTTTCCAAGTCCTCAAGCTCGTAAGCCGAGACATGGGTGAGGGCGGAGACGACCCGGTCGCCCCCTATCAACCTGTTCAGGGCCTCTGCGGCAGACCCATCGGGTGGTTCTAGATACTCAAGGGCGCCGCCTAAATCGCTCTCCAATGGGACTACGCACGAGACAATAATCGAGTCGGGCCTCAGCAAGGGCTTAACCTTCTTGGCTACCTCGTAGAGCCCTGTATATGGAACTGTAACGAAAATGATGCGGGCGGCAGCCGCCGCCTCCTCATTCAGCGCCCCAACAACATTCCGTGACCCCGTCCTTTGCGCGACCTCTTCCGCAGCCCTCACAGCCCTCTCCCTGCTCCTCGAGCCGATGACCACGCCACAACCACTCTTCGCAAGCCTAAATGCTAGCGCCCTGCCTAACCCAGCAGTCCCGCCAAGTATGGCCACCGATACACTCAAGATTACATTACTCTCCCTTCGCGACACCAAGTGATTCCAGAATCTCCGCGACCTTTTCAGGACTTAACTTCTCGACTACTACTAACCCCCTCATCCAGGGGTGTGGTATGCAGTGGTACCTGAACTCGCCGGCCTCCCGGAAGGTATATGTCCAATTCATCCCAGGGCCAAAAAGGCCCGAGTCAAAAAGACGGTTATCATGAGTCACTGTGTGGGCCACGTCAAGGGTCTCCTTGTTGATCCATACGACAGTGTTGTTGACGCCTAGTACGACTCGTACGTTCTTGGGGATGTAGTTATCGGGCTGCTGGGGGTCCCAAGAACCCGGAACGATATCTATAATGACCTTGATCGGCGAAACGGTAAAAGGCTCCTCAGACTTTAGGAGCGCGAAGGGGCCGTAATAGGTCGTGGCGGCGATTGTCAGCAGGGCAGCCGAGGTATAGGCCGCGACTCCTATAGCCGAGAGCTGCGCGGCGCTTATCCTCGGAAAACCGCCACGTGCGATACCGCCAGCAAAAACCATGATTCCTAGCAGGAGGAGAAGCGCTGAGATTGCCTGCATACCATGAATAAATGTGCTAGAGACGCCGGAATATGTTAGGAATACACCTGCTACGCCGAGCAGAATCATAGTTAGGCCTACCCATGTCGCGGTATGCTCCATCTAATTCCGTCTCCTTTTCAGCCACTATTTAACTTAGCTCTGAGATTCACGAGATGTACGCTATGGACTTCTTGAACTCCTTCATGATCCTGTCGTACTCCCTCTTAAGATCGTCAGTTATGCTCGGCGCCACCTTCTGGAGAGCCTGCATAAAGTGCCGCCACTCGACTCGGTCGGCATCCATGTTCTCCCTAGCGGCTGACAGGGCAGCCTCCCTACAGACCGCCTCTAAGTCGGCGCCAGAGTAGCCCTCCGTGAGGGTTGCGAGCTGGTTAAGATCGACGTCAGGCGCGAGGGGCATGCTTCTGGTATGTACCTTAAGGATCTGGAGCCTCGCCTGCCTATCCGGCGGCGGGACGTAGATCACTCTGTCGAAGCGGCCGGGCCTCAGTAGAGCTGGGTCGAGGATGTCGGGCCTGTTGGTTGCGCCTATCACTACCACCTCCTTCAGGGTCATCATTCCATCCATCTCTGTCAAGAGCTGGTTAACCATCCTATCAGTCACACCGGAGTCTGTGTGGAGTCCCCTCCTAGGAGCTATGGAGTCGAGCTCGTCGAAGAATATTATGCATGGTGCTGCCTCCCGCGCTCTCCTGAAGATCTCTCTGATAGCCTTCTCCGATTCGCCGACCCACTTGCTCAGGACCTCCGGCCCCCTGACGCTGATAAAGTTGGCTTGGCTCTCTGTGGCGACGGCTTTAGCTAGGAGTGTCTTGCCGACCCCTGGCGGCCCATAAAGGAGTATGCCACGCGGAGGCCTTATACCGAGCCTCTTGAAGATTTGGGGATATTTGATGGGCCACTCAACCGCCTCCTTTAGTTGCTGCTTCACCTCCTCCAACCCACCTATCATGTCCCAAGTCACGTTCGGTATTTCCATGATGACCTCCCTCAACGCTGAGGGCTGGACATAGGTCAGGGCTTGGGCGAAGTCCTCCCTCGTCACTTTCAGCTCCTCCAGCACCTCCGCCGGTATCACCGTCTTTTCTAGGTCTATCTTTGGGAGGAAACGTCGTAGAGCGTTCATGGCGGCCTCCCTGCAGAGTGCCGCGATATCGGCACCCGTGAAACCATGCGTTATATCGGCCAGCTCGTCAAGATTTACGTCTGACGCGAGTGGCATCCGCCTAGTATGGATCTGCAGGATCTCCTTTCTCCCGTTCCTGTCGGGCACGCCGATCCGAATCTCCCTGTCAAACCTTCCAGGCCTCCTCAGAGCAGGATCGATCGCCTCGATCCGGTTGGTGGCGCCGATGACTATGACCTGTCCTCTGCTCTTCAGACCGTCTAGGAGTGTTAGAAGCTGCGAAACAACCCTCCTCTCGACCTCCCCGGTAACCTCGCCCCTCTTGGGTGCGATGGCATCAAGCTCGTCGATGAAAATTATGCTTGGAGCTCTTTGCTCAGCCTCCTGGAACACCTCCCTCAGCCTTGCCTCACTCTCACCGTAAAACTTGCTCATTATCTCGGGCCCGTTTATGGTTAAGAAGGCCGCCCCAGTCTCGTTAGCTAGAGCCTTAGCTATGAGGGTCTTGCCTGTGCCTGGCGGGCCATAGAGTATTATCCCCTTAGGAGGCTCTATCCCTAGGTGCCTGAAGAGCTCCGGATGCTTAAGAGGAAGCTCCACTATCTCTCTGATTCTCTGGAGCTCCTCTGACAGACCCCCGATATCCTCGTATGTGACGCCCGTTACCTCCTCGCCCCTCTTGATCGGGGTGCTGCTAACCTCCACAAGCGTGTTCTCCGTGACCTTCACGAGACCGCGAGGCGAGGTCTGGACTACCTTCAGCTCAACGCCCATTCCCAAGATCGGGACAACGATAACGTCGCCGTTTGCTATGGGGGTGTTCAGGAGCTGAACCTTAACAATCCTCGCAAAGTCTCCTACGAAGGGAAGATTCTCGAAGGGTGCCAGCACAACCTTGGCCGCCTGAGCCAGCTCTGCCTTCCGAATCGAGACATAGTCTCCTACGTTAACGCCAGCGTTACGCCTTATCTCGCTGTCAATCCTTATAAGCATCTGATTATCGTCTTCCCGATATGGTGGCCATACTATCGCAACAGTCGTCCTCTTACCCACGATCTCGATAGCATCACCGGTCGTAAGGTCGAGTTCCCTGTAAGCAGAGCTGTCGACCCGCGCGATCCTCCGTCCCACATCCCTCTGCTTGGCCTCAGCAACACGGAGCTGGATACTCTTTTTCTTCTCACTCATACTCTAATCTGTTTTATAACCATCTGGACTTTTTATAAAACATTTTACTGTCGGATCACTTCGCGTAGATTTAAGTTATATATGGAAGTTTAAGATACTTAAATATGTCGCAATGAGGGGTGGGAGCCGGGCTGGGCGCCTTAATGAGGCTACAAGGGGTGTCGGCAGGCACCTAATAGTAGAGTTGTTTGGATGTGACGATGATTTAATGAAGGACGCCTCCGGTCTCCTTAACCTCCTCGTGGAGGCTGCAGAGCAGAGCGGCGCAAGCATTGTCGGCAGATACGCCGAGAGGTTTGGGGGAGGTGGCGGTGTCTCGGCAATAGTCGTGATCAAGGAGAGCCATATCGCCATACACACTTGGCCTGAAATAAAGTACGCCTCTGTCGATATATTCACATGCGGCGAGAAGGCTGATCCTTGGAAAGCTTATGAAATAATAGTATCGAGGCTTAACCCGAGGGACAGCAGCGTCTTCGAGATAATTAGGGGGGTGGCCATCGACAGGCGTGTCAGCATCGGAGTCGAGACCTATGAGAAACAGGCAAAGAGAGCGGAATAGCGGACGTTGGTGGACAGAGTGGATCTCAGAAGACATACTTGAAGCCTATCGGGTCAGAGAGGTCGTTCACGAGGAGCTGACTCCATATCAGCGCCTGTCAATCCTCGATACGGAGCCCTTTGGCAAGTGCCTCCTACTGGACGGAAAGATGCAGTCCTCACTACTCGACGAACACATCTACCACGAGACGCTCGTTCACCCGGCCATGGTTATGCATGGGACTCCTAAAAGGGTGGCTGTGATCGGCGGTGGGGAGGGCAGTACGGTTCGTGAAGTTGCGCGATGGAAGACCGTTGAAGAGATCTACATGATTGACCTCGACCAGAGGGTCGTGGAACTCTGCAGAAGCCACCTCCCACAGCTCTCCTCGAATGTGTACGAAGATACACGGGTTAAGCTCGTCTATGAGGACGGCCGCAAGTGGCTCGAACGCTGGGACGGCAAGGCCCTAGACGTGATTATAGTCGACGTAACAGACCCTCTCGAGGGTGGACCCTCCTATCTGCTCTATACCGAGGAGTTCTACAAGTTGGCATGGTCTAAGCTCTCGGATAGGGGTGTCCTCGCTACCCAAGCAACCTCCCCCGTCCACAACCCATTCTCGTTCCACTCCATTAGGTTAACAGCCTCGAATGTTTTCCCCCGCGTATCTGAGCTTGTCTGCTTCATGATCTCCTTCTCTGGACCGTGGGGGTTCATCTATGGATCAGGGTCGGGTGATGTTGCGCACCTAGAGAAGCAGGATGTCGACCGTATTCTCCGCGCGGCCAACGTCAGCGGTTTGAAGTTCTACTCGGGGGCTGTTCACAGGGCCCTAGTGGAGCTCACCAGGCACTATATCGGCTTAAGACCAGCCTCTCCGCGCATTATCAGAGACTCCGCGCCTATCTTCATAAAATAGGTCTCAGCCGCTTTTCCAAGACGTTCATTGTGGTCGGAGTCAGTTTGTACTGGTTGAGCTCGCGCACCGGCACCCATCGAGCATCCTCCGCGTCTCCCCCAGGCCTAGGCTCTCCTCTAAGGTAGTATCCTCTAAAACAGACAACGACGTAGTGGTAAAGCAGCTCGCCACCCTCCCTATAGAGAACATCAACCACATCAACGATTTCGCCAGCCTCAATCTCGACACCCGTCTCCTCAAGCACCTCCCTCCGCACGGCATCCCTAACCAGCTCGCCCCACTCAACCACACCCCCCGGGAGTGCCCAAAGCCCACGCGCCGGCTCCCGTCCACGCTTTACTAGCAGTATCGCGTCTTTGTAGACTACCAGCGCGCTGCAGGCTGCGACGGCCACCTTAACCAAGGCCCTGCCCACCGTTAACTAGAGATGGTTTGAGAGAAAAAGGTGTTATAGAAGGGGGTTTTGGGGGGATTAATGTGTAGACGCTAAAACCGTTAGATGGTCCTAGTCTCGGCTCCAGCCTCGCTGGCTTTCAACGTGTCTGGAATCTCCGGGAATGCCGTCTTCATTCTTTGAGCAGCAACCTCCGAGGCTTCCTGAAGGATCTTTTGGGCCTCGCCATCGCTAACCGACACGTTGATGATGGAGCCAGAGACGGTTCCGGCCTCTATTATCAGTCCTTCAAGCATTTCGTCGACATACTTTAGATTCTGTGCCACTTCAGGCACGATGCCGGCAAGGTCTGACTGAACCTGCCTGATTATGGCGGTCGCTGGCCCAAGAACGTGCATTACGTCGCCAAACTCCTTAACCGTCTCGAGCCTAAGTATTACCTTCTCAAGCGAGAGCTGGCTCCTCACGATGATTCGCGACATCTTTCTCAACTGAGCTATCTCGTTGGCGTAGATCGTTGCTCTGCCAGAGTCACCCTCCTGCTGCGCCCGAACACACTGCTCGAAGAGTTCCTTCCCCCTCGCGACGAGGCGTTGAGCAGTCCTGTTCAGCTTCTCGGACTGGATCTTTAGGGCTGTTAAGATCTCGAGATAGCGGCTGTCAGAGGCCACGAATCCCTTACCAGCCACCTGCTCCTTCTTGAACGGGTTCTTCATCGACTTTCAATCCCCGCAAAGACCCGCTCAATGTATTTAGCTTTTGTACACGCCGTGCGGCAATACTCTCGAGGAAATACTTACGGATTCTGGGATATCTAAGAATAGCTTATAATTCGGTCTTGCCGCATTTTTTCAGATGACAAGCACGGCCTCGACCGCACTTATACTTACAGATTTCCCAGAAATAGCGGGAGTCCAGCGGGGAATTTACCGCGTGCTCGAGAAGCCCCTGATAGAGTATGTCCTTGAGGCGGTCCCTGACGAGGTGGATGAGATAATAATAGCGGCGGGTCGTGAGGAGGCGGGGAAGGCCTACGCCGATGTGGCGGAGAAGTATTTCGCCAAGCTCGAGATATATCCGCCGGGGCTTACTAGGGTCCTTAAAGAGAGCATGTCGAGCTCAAAGTCAGAGCGCTTCCTAATCCTACCCTGCGACTCACCCCTCCTCACACAGTCCTTCACAAAGTTCCTACTCGATGCCTGCGAGAAGTTTACGGCTGTTATCATAAGGGACGCGAATGGGAGGAGCGATTACCTCTTCTCTTGCTTCAGGAGGTTTGAGTTTCTTGAGGCCGCCGAGTCGGCGGGTAGTGAGGATATGGACTTGATAGTTCAGAGGATTAGAAACGCGATCTATTTTTACAGGCGCTCCCTAAGGTTTCTAGACGAGAAGCTTCTCTTCATGTTTAGGGTCACAAACGTCACCGACGCCAAAAGGGCTGAGCGCCTCCTAAGGGCCCGCCAAGGGGGAGAGTGGTATCGGGGGCCAGACATCTAGCACACCCCTCTTCTCAGCATACCGGTGATTAGGACGGGGCGATAGGGGGATTAATGTGGGACTCGTTTAGGCGGTTATCCATTATATATCGGGGCCCCGTATTCCATCTCCCGTGAATAGGGACTACGACGTTCTCGTGGTAGGGGGAGGCGTGGCAGGCGCCCACACCGCGATGGCGGTTGCCACACTATCGAGGGGGGGTCTGAGGGTCTGCCTGCTCGACAGGAACAGGGCTGACGAGTTCGGTAAGAAGACAAGGAGCGGTTGGTCCTGCGGCGACGCCGTGAGTAAGAAAAGCCTCGACTTTGCCTGCTCAAGCATAGGAGTATCCTATGGATACCCCGAGATCGAGCACAGGGTTGAGGGCGTGGTTGTCTACTCGCCGGACCACGAGTCTAGAATACTCTTCGACGGTGAGGGATACATCCTGAACAGAAGGGTATGGGCGCTTAAGCAGCTTGAGTACCTCGAGAGGAAGGGGGTTGAGGTTATCCACGAGTTTGATGCGAGGGGTCTAATCATTGATGATGGCTACGTGGTGGGGGTCTACGGCCAGAACACCAGGATGAAGCGGGAACAAAGGATTACCGCTAAGGTTGTGGTTGACGCTACAGGCTCAGCCTCGATCCTCAGGTCAGGCCTATCAATCAGTAGCTTCATAGAGAGGGAGATAGATAAGGATAACGACCTTATAGGGACTGGGCGCTACATCGTCGAGTTTGAGCGCGCCTCAGACGATGAGACCTGGTTTGACCCGAAATACTGCATTATCCATCTCGACCAAATTATTGCGCCGGGCGGGTACTCATGGGTCTTCCCGAAGGGGGAGACAAAGATGAATGTTGGGCTGGGCGTGATGAAGAAACTTCTCGACAAGAGAAACAAGCTTCTGCAGAGGAGCGACACACTGAAGAGCCTGATAGAGCAGTACATAGCGGCCAATAGGGCGATAGCCAGGCCTCGGCCATCCTCTTCCCCCCTCGACGCCGATAACACATTCAACATCTGGCAAGTCCCGGTTAGGAGGCAAAACGACTGCCTCGTTGCAAACGGATTCGCAATTATCGGAGACTCGGCTTGGATGCCTAGGCCCATTGATGCGGGCGGTATAGGCCCGGCATTAGAGGCTAGTGTCCTGCTCGGCAGGTGCTTGGTCGAGGCGGTCGAGTCGGGCGACTTTAGCGAGGAGGCCCTATGGAGATACAATGTGGAGTACGTGAGGAGGAGGGGGTATCAGATGGCGAGCTTCGAGGTTCTCAGGAAATATCTACAAACCTTGACGAACGAGGAGATCAGCTTTGGGATGAAGTACTTCCTCTCGCAGGAGGATGTGGAAAGCATCAAGAGGAGAGAACATCCGAGGTTCCCCAGGCTTAACAGCCTTATCCGCCTACTCCTTGACGCCGATCTGCGGAGGGCGGTGAGGCAGCGACCGCTGCTTGCTAAGGGGCTCAGGCTAACTGCTGAGAAGAGCAGGAGACTCATATCCCTCTACAACGAGTACCCGACGAGCCCTGTAGGCTTCGAGAGGTGGCACAGAAGGTTCATCGTGGAGTTGAGGGACGCGGTATCAAGACTGGCTCCTCAAAGCCTCTAGAACCTCTGTCAGGGCCGAGAGAAAGAGATCGTTATGCCTCTTCAGGCCGATAGTGACTCTGAGACAGTTCTCAACGTGCCTGTCGCCCGACAGCTTCCGGACCACGATCCCCCTCCTGAGAAGCCCCTCATAGACCCTCCCCGCATCAACATCCTCGAACCTCATGAGTAAGAAATTAGCCGCCGAGGCGAAGGTCTTCACACCAATTCTCTTGAGCTCAGCTGCCACCCTTTCACGCTCGTTCGAGACACGGCGGACAACCCTCCTCACATAGGCTCTATACCTCAACGCGATCTTCGCCAATTCTATATTCATTACACCGAGGCTGTTGGGGGGCCTCGCCCTGTTTATCAGCCTTGCAGTCTCGCGGCTTGACAAGATGTACCCAATCCTAGCTCCAGCCAGCCCAAAGGCCTTGGAAAGCGTCCTGACCACCACGACGTTTTCGTGCCTCTCGGTCAAGGGCTCGGCCGTCTGTCCGCAGTACTCATAGTAGGCCTCATCAACGACTATGCACGCATCAGTCTCTGACGAGACCTTCTCTATCACCGAAGGGGGTGTGAGGTTGCCGGTTGGGTTGTTTGGGCTGCATAAAAAGACTATGCCAACCCGCGGGTCAAGGGATGAGAGTATCGCGTCGACGTCATCCTCTAGGTCCTGCTTCCTGCTTATCCGAACGAACTCGGCACCCTGTAACTCCGTGGCAATCCTGAAGTAGCTGTAGGTTGGGACCGAGGCCAAGGCCCTCATACCCTTTTCCAAAAACACTCTGGAGAGGATGTCGATCGCCTCGTCCGCCCCGTTCGTAGGTATGATAGCCTCGGGATCGTGTCCCGTGTACTCGGCTATAGCCTCCCTAAGTGCCCTGTAGCTAGTATCGGGGTACTCGTTTACTCTAAGATCTGGAAGCATTCGCGAAAGGCGTATCAAAGCCTCGTTGGGCTTGATCGGTGAGGTGTTGAGGTCAAGCCTCACTATCCTCTGTGGGGGGAGTCCGACGCCCCTCGCTATCTCCTCAGTGGACGGCTCCCAAGTATAGGGCTCAAAACCCTCAAACATCTCCCTCCGACGAAGCGGCATCAGCGTTCTTCGGAGATAAGGCTAAAGAGTCGTTGAGATATAGTTTGCGGGGAGTGGACAAGCCAAAGACACTGGTGATCGGGATAGACGATACTGACTCAAAGAGGGCCATGTGCACTACCTACGTGGGTGCGGTTGCGTTACGCGAGTTGGAGAAGAGGGGGTTCACACGCGCCGATCATCCACACCTCGTGCGGCTAAACCCCAACTGTCCCTACAAGACTAGGGGGAACGCGGCTGTCGCCCTCCTCATCTCAGCACAGGAGGGGCAGGAGGATGAGGTAGAGTCCGTCGTCGCCTCGACGGTTGAGAGGCTGGCCGACATGGAGTGTGAGGGCACCGACCCTGGGATAGTCATGGCCTGGGAGGAGGAGGCCGGGCTGCTTCGCGAGGTCTATTGGAAGGCGCTCGTCGAGATCGTGGAGTTAGGGGATGTTAGGAGGCTTCTCAAGGATTTGGGCATACGGTTTAGATGCTACGGCGAGGGTAGGGGTATAGTTGGAGCGGCGGCCGCCGTGGGCGCCGACCCCTCGACCCTGATGACTTACGAGGCGATAGCATACCGTGTCCCCTCCAAGTGGGGGAGTGAGAGGCTCGTTGATGCTGAGAGCGTCGTTGAGATGGATAGGGCGCTCCGCGACTTCACGTTTGACAACTATGACTACGAGAAGGGTGAGGTAAGGATCACCCCACACACTCCCTGCCCCGTGCTGGCTGGTGTGCGGGCGGTGACTGATGCGCATGCGAGGGCGGGTTTGATGATGGTGAGGTTTCTCGAACCAATAGACTTCTTGGAGGTCTTTAGGACAAACCAAGCGACAGACAGCCACTACTTACCCTCATCAGTAGCTGCCGCCAAGCCTCTCACATCCTGCGCCATTCGCGGAGTCATCTCAGAGCCGCCCAGAATGACGGTGGGCGGCCACGTCTTCACGAAGCTCAGGGACTCTACAGGAGAGATAACCCTCGCCGCATACTATCCGACCGGGAGCTTCAGGGAGGCGGTCCTAAACTTGGCTCCCGGCGATGAGGTCATAGTGTACGGCGCGGTGAAGCCTAAGCCCCAGGGCCTAACCTTGAATCTCGAGAAGCTACACATCGTGAGGCTTGAGCCCAAGTATGTTGTCGAGGCGCCTAGATGCCCCAACTGCTCCTCGGGGAGCAGGATGAAGAGCATGGGGCGTGGTAAAGGTTACAGGTGTGAGAAGTGTGGCTTCAGGGATCCGAACGCCGTCCCACGGAGGATTCCTGTCCCTAGGGCTGTGGCGCAGGGCATATACGAGGTGGCCGTATCTGCACGGCGGCACTTGGTGATGCCTGAGAAGCTCAGGCTATTGAGAAGTCATTACCAGCATCGTTAGCGTCGACCTGACCTTCTCCAGCCTTCTAATATTCCATGAGACGATCTCCTTCAGCTTGTCCATCGACTCCGCCTCAACTTTGGCCACTATATCGTAAACACCGTACACTAGGTAGGCCTCCTTTATGGAGGGCATCTGCTTAAGCTGCTGCAGAACCTCCTCCTCTGCGCCAATCTCTGTGTTTATCAGGACGAAAGCCAGCGGCATCCGAGCCCAATCCAGCTACCACGCGCTATATATTCTTTCCCTAAGCCCGAAGGGGACTGTCGAGTTGGTATTACCTCTTCTCCTCCTGCCCTGATGATGTTGTGCATCGCTGCAGTTGCAGCTACCAAATCTTCTAGGCTCTTCAATGTCTTCGAGTTCACGTTGTTGTAGAACCTCTTCGTCCTATTCTTCAATTCCCTGAACCACCTATGGAACCGAGAGAGACTGGCTAACGAGCTCAGTACCGCATCGATGACGAGCATCATGGCCAGAGACTCATCCCAAAAGGCTTAAGTAAAACTTGTCAGTACCCTAATAACTACCAAGAAAAAAATATACTACACTCCGTCACGCATAGAAGCCTTAGAGAAGGAGAGGCCTAAACTAAGACACATACTAGGCATAGAACACGGAAACATACCAATACAGTTGGACTTGTGGGGAAATGAGGTAATATTCAGGGGAAAAGGACAGACAACACTATGTGGGTATCCTCCACAATAGTCTAAGAACTTTAATGTCGGGTGGGCGTGTCCAACTCCTGTTTGGTATTTATAAACTTCAAAGCTACACTTATAAGTAATCGTAGGAAGAGTTTACAAATCATTGGACACGCCCATGTCGGGTAGGGTTTTAAATAGTGGTCAACCTAACTTAGCCTCCGTAAGCAATGGCTGTAAAGTCTATAGTGTTCCCACAGTGTACGTCCTGTAACAGGCCGATAACGCCTGATATGCGTGCTGTAAGTTTTCCGTGTCCGAGCTACGCTGATGTGACGATGAGCAGTGACTGGGGGTTAGCTCTCCGTGAAGCACCCCGCTAAGGTCAAGTTGGCCCTCACGGTCACTGACGCTGACGTACTCTACAGGGCGCTCCTGCCCGAGCTAAGCTCTCTGCCCACAAAGAGAGCTAGAGTGCGCCTAGAGAAGAGTGAGGATAGGATGCTTCTAGAAGTGGAGGCAGAGGACCTCGTCGCTCTGCGGGCTGTAGTGAATACTTATCTCCGGTGGATTTCCTCAGCGAGGAGGTGCCTCGAGGTTCTGGAACACTTTTACTGAGGGCACCCACGCCTTTTATATACGGCTCGGGCGTAGGTCTAGTGGGGTATGCCCCAAAAGGAGAAGCTGAAGGAGAAAGCCGCGCCCTACGCCGACATCACAGAGCTCCCAGGCGTGGGGCCCGCGACTGCTGAGCGGTTGAAGGAGATTGGATACTCCACCATCGAGGCGTTAGCAACAGCCACCGTCGCCGAGCTTGAGAGCGCTGGGATCGGTGAGAAGAGGGCTGCGGAGCTGATAGAGCTTGCGAGACAGTCGATAGAGGTCTCATGGGTCACAGCAAAGGAGCTGGCAAGCCTTAAGGGACGTGTAGGTCACCTAACTACAGGAAGCAAGGCGCTGGACGCCTTGATCGGCGGCGGGATCGAGACGCAGGCCATAACAGAGTTCTTCGGCGAGTTCGGCTCGGGTAAGAGCCAGCTCTGCCACCAGCTAGCGGTTAACGTGCAGCTCCCCGTCGAGAGAGGTGGACTCGACGGCGCGGCTCTTTACATCGACACCGAGAACACCTTCAGGGTTGAGAGGATAGAGCAGATGGCAAAGCATCTCGGACTAGATTTCGATAAGGTTCTTGAACGTATAATATATGCGGAGGCCTATAACTCCGACCACCAGATACTTCTCCTCGAGAAGGCTGACAGGATAATCAAGGAGAACCAGGTCAAGCTAGTTGTAGTTGACTCACTGACCGCCCACTTCAGAAGCGAGTATATAGGAAGGGAGATGCTTGCTGAAAGGCAGCAAAAGCTTAACAAGCATATGCACAGGCTGTTGCGGCTGGCCAGGGCCTTCAACTTGGCTGCGGTCGTGACCAACCAGGTTATGGCCAGGCCGGACGACTTCTTCGCCCTCAACGCCGTATTCCCCGTGGGCGGCCATATAGTTGGACATACCAGCCATCTTAGACTTTTCATCCGAAAGACCGCGGGAAAAAACGTTAGGATCGTCCGACTCGTCTCCAGCCCCCACCTACCCGAGGGAGAGGTTTTAATCAAGATTACTTCTAACGGCGTTGAGGATGTTGAGGAGTCCGAGGGGAAGGGTGAGGAGTAGTGAAGCATGATATTGAGCGGTGGGAGAAACCCGTGCTAAACTATCTCGGAGTACTTTTGTCTGGCAAGTTCGCGGACGCTGAGAGGACCCTCGAGAGGTATGAGAGGAAGGCTCAGACCCCACATGAGAAACGGCTAGTCCATGCGCTCCGCGGCATATTCCACGCATACCAGTCCGACGACCATGACTCGCTCATCTTCAAAATATTTCTCGAGGGGGGCGACAAGGCAAGGGCGAGAGAGCTCGCCGAGCTACTGAAAAACCATGCAGCGGTCTTCGACGAGTCTGACCCGTACTTCTGGGTGTGGCAGGTTATCTTAAAGAATCGTGAGAGGTTACCAACTCCCCATAAACTCAGGGTCGAGGAGCGTTCAGTGGAGCATGTTGTAGAAGAGAATCCAGCTGGTGAGCCAGATAAAAACGTATGAGCCGGCCCCCGTGGTGAGTAGGGCCCTACTATTGAGTGCGCCGGCCCCCATGAATAGTATTCGGAAAAGAAGTAGGGACAAGGCGTAAACCGCCGCCGAGAACAGAATTGAGTACAGGAAGTATAGGCCCAGAATGCCCGACGAGACCCCTACAGCGAGTCCAAGCCCAGCTCTTATCAAATACGTCAGATCGTCCGAGTTCATCCTCCACCCTCTGTGTTCTTGGCGATTGATTTATTAGGTTTAGCGAGGCCCTCCGAGCTCCCTGATTCTTCGCCGGCTGAGAGCCGTAGCGCCCACACGAGGATGGCTGATGCGAGCCCTGCGACCGCAGAGGTTGCTGGGATTATTATGTCAAGTTCTGCGAGGCTTAGCAGGAGGCCGCTAGCTAGGCTACCCATGCTCGACCCCAAGTCGAGTCCAAGGGTCAGTACCGCAATTCCGATCGTGAGGTGGGACGGGGGGACAAGCGACTGGAGCGCGATCAGGCTGCTCGGTATGAATAGCCCCACTGCAATGCCGTAAAGGGGCATGGCGCTGTAGAGTGACCACTGCGACTTGATGTAAAGTAGGGGGGCGGTAGAAGCGATGAGGAGCGAGCTCGCCAACAAGGACTTGTATGCCCCACCTATCTTTGCGGACAGCGGTCTTCCCAAGATGTTAAAGACTGATGAGACCGAGAATAAGATGGGTATCTCGTGCTCGGGGACTATGCCGCGCTGGACGACGAGGATTGGCAGGAACGAGCTGATTGTCCCAATAACATAGCTCAGAATGAACCTACTGGAAAGGAGAAGCGCAAGCTCTCTCGAAAACAGTTGCCTCCAAGATGACGGACCACCCGAATCTTCTACATCTCCCACCGCCGCGCCACCCGGTATAGCCGCAGCTGCACCCGAAATGACCGCAGCAACCACGAAAACCGCTGTGTATTGATCAATGAAGCGGGTCCCCACCGGGTAGCCTGCGAGAATAAGGGAGGATAGAAGAGGGCCTATGCTCATACCAATGGGCGGTGCGGTCATTATGAGGCCGAGCCTCTTCTCCCTGTCGGCTGAAGACCCCGCGATCCTCACCGCCTCACTCAGGGCGGAGGGGTGGAAACTTCCGAACCCTAGGCCCCGCAGGGAGCACCCGAGATATATGACACTCAGCGATGGAGAAAGTATGAGGACAAAGAGGGAGGTGAGATTGAGGATAAGCCCTAACCGTGTCAGGTTGAGGCTCGGGCGAGATTTGCTGAGAGAGGCCAGTGGAAGCCTGGAGACGAAAGTCGTGATGGCGATTGTGGCATAGTAGGCCCCAACCTGGCCGGGCGTTGCTCCTAATCTGTATGCGTAGAGGCCGATGATGGGCGCGGTCATAGAGGCAGAGACTGTGTATCCTATAAAGACGGCCCACAACCTGGCGACAGCTCGACCGCTCTCCGACCAGCGAAGCACCCGCCATATCGCGTTGAGTGAGATATTTAACCGTGATGCCAAGGAATACAGGAATCTGTATTCGTGTATGGATTAAATATTCCTCACGCAAAAAATTTAGTGCAGTGTAATTGCCCGGAGAGCAGGCGACCATCACTGAAAGAATTCGAGTCTATTTCGTTCTGACTAAGCCCAATGTTTGGTGGCTACTCGTGTTCGTCGGTGTCGCAGGCTATTTAGCAGGATCCGCCGGGATGGTTGACCCGGCGACGCTAGTTGCGCTCCTAACTGCTTTGTCAGCCGGGTCGGCGGGGGCTGAAACACTCGCAAACTATTTAGAGCGTGATGTTGACTCGCGCATGAGGAGGACGCGAAACCGACCTCTGCCCCGCGGACTCATCAACCCCCCCACAAAGGCGCTCCTCCTTGGATTGACCCTCGTCTCGGCATCCCTAGTTGTCACGGCGCTATACCTTAATCCTATGGCTCTAGTCTTCATGCTTATCGGAATACTCGATTACGTAGTTGTGTATGTGGTTCTGACCAAGAAAAGGACTCCGCTCAACATTCTGCTGGGAAGCGCCGCCGGGGCCGCGCCCGTTTGGGTAGGGTACGCGGCCTCAGGCGGCTTCGACTTGACCGCCGTCTTACTGGGACTCCTCGTAATTCTGTGGATACCTGTCCACGTCTGGAGTCTCGCTCTCAGATACAGAGAGGATTACCTGGCGGTAGGGATACCAATGCTCCCCACAGTTGTGTCCAAGGAGACCTCCGTCCGAATCATAGCGGTCACTACGATACTCTTGGCTGCTTTTGCCCTCGCGATACCATTACTCGACAGCCGCTTCTTCTCACCCCTTTATGTAGCGACAGCTCTCGCTTCTAGCGTGCTCCTAATAGCGCTGGGAATAGTTGTCATTGTTAGGTCGACGGGGAGAAACGCTTGGAGGTTGTTTAAGTTCACCAGCCCGTATCTCGCGGTTATCTTCCTAGCGGTTATGCTGGAGTCCCTCCTTTAGCCCCTCTTTACGCTTATTGACATGCCGTCCCCTATCTCCACAATCGCTGAGAGGAGCTGAGGATGGTGAGTAATCGCTTTCCGAAACAAATCGAGCTCGGGCCACATGACGTTGTCGGCGACCAGCACTCCCCTCTCCCGCAGCCTCGCGACGAGCGGGGAGAGGAGTCGAAGATAAGCAGACTTCTCAATGTCCAGGAAGATCATGTCAAATTCCTCCCCTGTCTCCGAGACATAGCTCTCCGCGTCCCCGACTACTATCTGGACCGAGTCTATAATTCCAGCCTCACGAAAGTTTCTGTAGGCCTCTGCGGCGTGCTCCTGGCGTCTTTCAACCGTGACTATGCGGGCTCCATCAGGTAGAGCTCGCGCGATCTGGAGGCAGGAGTACCCGATACCTGTCCCGAGCTCTAGCACTCTTTTTGGCTGTGTAAGCATCGTGACGGCGAACAGCAGCTCGCCCTTAACGGGGCCTATTATGGGGAAGTGTCTCCCACTCTCCACGCTCCTCTCGATTCTCCTCAGGACCCTAAGTATCTCGTCCACATTGCCAGACAAGCCTCGTCAGGAAGTAGGGAATCCGTATATTTTTGTCTGTCCTTTTCCCCTGAATATTGCTTCGTTTCCCCACAGGTCTAATTGTATTGGTATGTTTCTGTTCTCCATGCCTAATAGGTGTTTTAGTTTAGATTTCTCCTTCTTTACTACTCCTATCTCCTTCTCTAAGCCCTTAATGTTTGTTAGGGCGTTAGTAGATTTCTTCTCTTGGTAGTATTAGTCCCTTTTGAGGTCTTTATATATCCTGGCAATGGTTCTCTTGAGTGTAGTGAGGCCAGTTTGGTGATGGCCCGGTTGTTGGGGCCACTACTCCTTATATGTGGGGCCGGTGGGGGTTCTTTTCCGAAAAGGGTGATGAGGATGGGGTTGGTGGCGATTGATTCGGAGATCGAGGTTGCAGTGGGGAGGGTTCTGAACATCACTCCGACACCCGATGGAGTCATGGTTGTTCAGAACGAGTGGGATGGAAGGCTGAAGACATGGATGATATCCTCCATCGAGACGCTGAGGTGGCTAATATACGAGGCCACGGGGAAAAACCGCCGAGAATCTACCACCCACCACCACTCAACTCGATAGTCCTAGAGAGGGAGAGGTGGAGAGGTTCCACATAGTTGCAAGGCCATAAGAGATAAAGGCGCAGAATGAGGGGGTGGTCTGAATGGTGAGTAGGGTCTTCGTTGACTTCGGCCGCAACAGGGTCTATGCCCTCCCAGAGGATGGCGGTGAGGTGATAGTCTTCAGCGAGAGCATAGAGGAGCTTAAAAAGTATCTAATCGAGAACGGAGTATCGGCTGAAACTTACCACTCCCAGAAGCCCGAGAGCGTTAGGGACTCGATATTCGCCGAGTGGGGCAGGGGATTCAGAGTATTACTAGCAGTGAGGGCCCTAGACGAGGGGGTGGACGTGCCAGAGGTAAAGACTGGGATAATAATAGCGTCTGGAAAGGAGGTTAGACAGCTTGTCCAGAGGCAGGGGAGGCTTATAAGGCCCGTCCAAGGAAAGAAGGCGAGGCTATACGTGGTCTATGCAGAGGGCACCTATGAATACGAGATATTCCTACGGCTCAGGAGCCTTATAAGGGGATGGATAAGGCCATACTGAGGGCCACAACCCGTTATAACTGGGACTCTTGCTCAGGATTATGGGTTTGGGGTCGGGAGATTCTTGCGAGGAGTGCAGAGGGCCTGCCGCGACTACATGCGATATTTGTGGAGCCTCCATATGTGAGGACTGCTCGATTGACGGGGCATGCTCCATATGTGCCGAGGAGGAGCTGTGTGAGTCGTGCGGCTGCGAGGCCTCCGACCTCTTCTACTGCGATGGCTGCGGCAGGTGGGTTTGCTGGGACTGCTACTCAGAGGACGGGGGCAGGTGTGAGGAGTGCCTATCCAGCCCAAGACCCGTCGGATAGGAGGAGTGGGTGGGACAACGGGAGGGCCACAACCCGCTATATGTGATGAGGCCTCCGATCTCGGCGTGATAGAGGCGGTCTATTCCTATTCCTCGGATGGGGAGGGAGAGTTCCTCCCCTTCTGGAGGCTATACATCGAGCAGAACTATAGGGGTGAGTGGGTCTGCGTCGGCAAGTTCCTTCTGAGGGAGCGGGGCGGCAGGAGCCACATAGTCCACCGATACCCGAATGGGTTTGAGGCAACGCTCCTCGACGGCCTCTGCGCCCAGACGGTAGGCACCACGCTTGAGGGGTTCAGGGACGCTATGACTCACGGGAGCGTGGAGGAGAGGCTTGGGCTTCTAAAACGATTCGTGGAGAGGAGCAGGGGCGCCCTAGACACGGCAGACTGGGACGGCGAGGGATACGTCGTGCACCACCTCAAGACGCCAACCGAGGCCTTCCGAGAAGACGTCCTTATGGGAAAGATATTCGACACGAGTCCGGGCTCAAGCCCCCTGTCCGGCAGCTCCGGCGGCACCCGGCTAGTGTCTACACAGCAGATAACAGCCCTAAATCCGAGCTCCAGAAAACTCCTGGCTAGCTTATCCGTGTCAAAGCCCCGGAGCGGGAATACTCCTTTGAAACCCGCTCTCTCGAGATTGTTCTCCCTATGCCTCCTAACATCCTCGAGGAATATATCGCCGAAGACCACCTCAAGAACCCCCATGGAGCGGAGCCTTTGGAGTGCAACCGCCATTCTATCCTCGTATATCTCGTTTGAGCAATCGGCGGGGAGGGGAATGTTCAGCAGATCCAAGCCTAGTGAGGCGGCCTGTTTCTTCACCAGCTCCAGATTAACTCCATGCATGCTTACTCGGTTATATTCCTCTGTGTAAGTCGTCATTAGGACCGCCACGTCCACATACATGTTATTGAGAATATCATAGAGAGCTATAGCGGAGTCCTTCCCCCGCTCCAATTAACAGCAACTCTCCGCTGCACGACTCCTCAAGACCTGCAACAGAGATATTAACTGGGATCTGATACACATATATTTGTGAGGGACTGGACGATCCTGAACGAGCCTGTCGAGAAGCACGCCTCTAAAGATTTCATAATCATCGAGGAGGAGGCGAGCGTCAGGGATGCCGCCATACAGATGAGGTCGAAGGGGCATACGTGCGTGTTGGTCGCGAGGGGCGGAAAGCCCGTTGGAATAGTCACGGAGAGGGACATTCTCTACAGAGTCGTGGCGAGCGGGCGCGATCCAAATAAAGTAATGCTGAAGGAGGTGATGTCGTCTCCGCTGATCACCGTCAGTCCCAAGACGAGCCTCAGCGAGGCAATGACTCTTATGGCAACTAGGGGGGTTAGGAGGCTTGTAGTGATGGAAGAAGGCAAGCCTGTGGGACTTTTGACGTTAGTAGCGCTTACTGGAGGTCTGGTCAGCCGGATGGCTATCCTCCCAGAGGTCGAGGGAGAAGTCGTTAAATGCCCCTACTGTGGGGCCAAGTTTAGTTCACCGCGCGAACTATCAAAGCATATTGATTCATCACACATCGGTGCTGAGGTGCTTTCACGCCCCCACATGGAGTGGTGAGCTATACAGCGAGCCTTCGCGCCTTGCTCCTATAGTGCTCTCTCATCTCGGCGTTAAAGGGTAGATTCATGATTGCTTCTAAGACTTTTTCGGCCTGCTCGAAGTTCCTCGTCCTTGGATCACTGGTCAGCTCCTCCAGCAAGACGTCTTTGTCGCCGGTCAGGAAAGCCTCGAGGCCGAGTTCCATCCTATAGATCCTCACCTTTATCACCATCTCCAGCACCCTCTTCGGGAGCTGTGATACCCTCAGGGGTCTCACCCCCTTAGCAGAAACAACTCCAGGCACCTCTACGACGACGTTGTGCGGTATTCCGTCTATCGCTCCATTGTTGGGGACATTTACTTGGTAGATAGCTTCCTTATCGTTCACTATCGAGTCAATTACAGGGACAACCGACTCGTCGCTAAGCACGGGTGGGACTTCACTAGTAATTGGCGTAGAGGGGTCGTCCGCTATTTGGGTAAGCCTTTCAAGCCTCATCCGGAGGTGGTTGAGGTATCTCTGCCAACCGAGCTCGGAGTCAAAGCCTCCAAGCGGCCCATACCACTTCTTCTTGGTTTCTAAGCTGTAGTGGTACTTCCAGCCCCCGCTTCGCGTCGTGTCACCTATGGGGAAAAGCCCATACCGCCGATACATGTCCACAGCTGCGGGAGACATCTGCGTTTCCCAGTAATCTGGCTCCCAGACTCTCCAGTACTCCTCAGCCCTCTTCTCAATCCACTCGTCGATGAGTGGGTAGGCGTTCTCACCCTTAAAGCGGAAGTCAGTCAGCCAGATGCAGTGGTTTAGCCCCGGGGCTTCGAAGGTTACGTCGCGGTAGTCAAGTCCGAGGGTGGAGGCGAGCTCTCTATACATGAGATGACCGTGGCATAGGCCGATGATCTTGATCCGAGAAATGCGGTGACCGAGGGTGCATAGCTCGAATAACGGGTTTGCGATATTTATGAGCCACGCGTCGGGGCAGATCTTCTCCATGTCGAGGAGTATGTCTGTGAAGAGTTTAAGCTGGTTATAACCACCGAAGACGTGGTAGTCTGAGACCATGTTGTGATCCACGGCGTCGATCCCTCTGTAGTAGCCGTGCTTCTCGGCGACCTCTCTCTGGATCTCGTAGTTCTGGTGCCCCCCAGCTAGGGCGGCGTTTATCACGAAGTCCGCGTCCTTCAGCGCCTCGGCCCTACTCGTTGCTGCCCTAAACCTTAAGTCTGCGTTAGTCTCTCGGGCGTACCTCGTTGCAAGCTCGTGAATCACTCGGAGCCTCTCCCTATCTATGTCCATGAGGGTTACGTTGGAGCCCCAGAGGCTCTTGGTGACGCAGAGATCTGCAACAAGCTGGATAGACCAGACGGCGCTTCCCGCACCTATCACCGCAAGGTTTATCTGGGCCACGAGAGCACAGTTCTACAGCCTCTAATAAGTTTAACCCGGCCCGGGCGGTATTGTCAAGTTGGTATTACCTCTTCTTTTCCTGGTCTGATGATGTTGTGCATTGCTGCAATTGCGGTTGCCAGCTCTTCTAGGCTCTTCAGCTTCTTCGAGTTCACGTTGTTGTAGAACCTCTTAGTCCTTTCCTTCATTTCCCTGAACAACCTCTCCATCCTGTCCCTTTTACCGAAGGCCACATGGAAGTAAATTATTCCCAATCTCTCCAATTGCCCATCTATACCACGGCCCTCTATCTACTACTATGAGTGGCTTACCTTCACATGAGTCCAATACCTTCCTTAGGAACTTGATTGCGCTTGGAATCCCCTCGACGCGTATACGGCCAATACCTCTTTGGTATCAACGTCTATTTCGGCCCAAAGATAACAGGTCTGACCATTCACCTTCAGGACAGCCTCATCTACAGCTACAAGCCTCCTCACCCTCCTGAACGGCCTTAAGAGAGACGAGAACCTGTGAACCCATATCCTGACCGATTCCCTAGACGCGCCGGTTAGACATAGCCTCTCTGAGAGACCCCTCAAGCTAAGACCTGCTGCGAAGAGAGAGAAGGAATAGAGCTTCTCGAGGGGAGAGTACCTGCGGGATCGAAATAGATTGGAGAAAGATTCCAGTACGGCATCGATGACGTGCATCATGGCCAGAGACCCATCCCAAAAGGCTTAAGTAAAACTTGTCAGTACCCCCGGACCTGTAGCAACATTTTTAGAGACCTGCACCACCGTACCTATTGTGCCATCAGCTTCAAAGGTGACATACGTAACACTGTTCGGAGACCCTACAATTCACCCGAGGTTCGAGGAGGCTCTTAGGGTGGTTGAGGAGAAGTATCTCGGGAAGAGGTATCCCCTGCATATAGGAGACAAGGAGGTCTGGTCCGACGTCGGCGAGTTCGAGGACCGCAGCCCCATCGACACCTCACTTGTCCTCGGCAGGTTCCAGAAGGCTAGGCGCGAACATATCAAGACAGCAATAGACGCAGCCGAGCAAGCCTTCGCGGCGTGGTCAGAGCGCGATTGGAGGGAGAGGGTCAGCCTGATGAGACGGGTCGCGCAGGTGATCGATGAGAGAAAGTTCGAGATTGCGGCCGTGATATCTCTCGAGGTGGGGAAAAACCGTCTCGAGGCGCTTGCCGAGTGCTGGGAAGCCATCGACGCGCTCCAATACTATGCTCGTGTGATGGAGGAGAATAATGGTTACGAAAAGGAGCTGGGACCCGGGGCTCCTGGAGAGGCCTGTAAGATGGTGGCGAGGCCATACGGAGTGTGGGTGGTCATATCGCCCTTTAACTTCCCGTTCATGCTTGCCAACGGAATGATTCTCGGAGCACTCATAACTGGGAATACAGTAGTGTTTAAGCCAACGAGCGAGGCACCCCTCGCCGGCTACCTACTCTATCGGGTCTTTAGAGACGCGGGTGTCCCACCAGGCGTCATCAACTATCTCACAGGCGCAGGAGAAGTCTTCGAGGAAGAGGTCACAACCAACACCAAGGTTGCGGGTATAGCTTTCACGGGCTCGAGAGACGTAGGGATGAGGCTATACAGAAAGTTTCTGACAAGCCAGCCCTACCCAAAGCCCATAGTCCTTGAGATGGGGAGCAAAAACCCGACAATAGTGACTGACAAGGCGGACATCGAGAAGGCCGTGACAGGGGTGATCAGGGCTGCTTTTGGATACGGTGGACAGAAATGCTCCGCAACCTCTCGCCTATACGTACATGAGAAGATACATGACGCCTTTCTGGAGCGGCTGGTCTCAGAGACCTCCAAGCTCAAGATTGGTGACCCGCGAGAACGCGACACGTTTATGGGACCAGTTATCAATAGGGCGGCTCTCGAGAGGTTTAGGAGGGCCGTGGAGGAGGCGAAAAAGGCTGGAAGAATAGTATATGGCGGCGAGGTCCTGAGCGGCGGAATATTCGACAAGGGCTTCTACGCACAGCCGACAATAATTGTTGATGTCCCACAAGGGCACAGGCTGTGGAAAGAAGAGCTTTTCCTCCCGATACTCCTTGTCTCCAAGTTCAGTAGCTTAGAAGAAGCACTAAGGATGGCTAACGACACGGAGTATGGCTTAACGGCCGGCATCTTCTCGGAAGACCCAACTGAGATCGAGTACTTCTTCAGAAACATAGGGTTCGGGGTCACGTATGCCAACCGGAGAGGAGGCTCAACGACGGGGGCATGGCCCGGCGCCCAGACCTTCGTTGGCTGGAAGGCTAGCGGCGCTACGGGAAGAGGAGTCGGGGGGCCAAACTATCTCTTAAACTATTTGAGGGAACAGTCGCGTACCGTAGTTGTAGAGAAGTCGCAGGGCTAGGGGGTTCGCCCAGCCACCAGCCTCATGTGCTCCCGCATCATGCATCTATTCCACACGACTGTTATGCCAGATCCCTGAAGAAGCTTGGCTGCCTCGGCATTGTAGATCCCTTCCTGCATCCAAAATACGCGAGGCCTAATCTTGATGGCCTGCTGAGCAACCTCTAAAACCTGATCGGAGGGCCTGAAAACATCCACCACGTCGACAACAGACTCCAGCTCAAGCAAACTCCTATATGACTTAAGGCCCAGGATCTCAGTGGCGGCTGGATTCACGGGCAAAACAACATAGCCCCTCGAGATGAGGTACCTGGGTACAAAGTTCGCGGGTTTATTGGGGTCTCGCGACATACCCACTACGGCGATTCTCTTCGACTCCAAGAGAATTTTTTTGATCTCAGCATCAGAGAGCCCGTCAGGGGGGATGCCGCCCGCCTCCACGCTATGAAAAATCAGGCCGCCAACATATGAGGATTTTTCTGCTTGGAAAGTTTAGGCCAAGCCTGTAAAGTCTTTTGCAACGTCTCTAAACTTTTATGGTCGTGTGAGGTCCGGTCTGAGGTCTATCTAGTCCCCTCCTATCGCTTTAACAATATTCAGAGTCAGGCTACGCGATCTTCTCATCTAACGAATCCGAGTGTAAGCCCCCTGATCAGGTATTTCTGAATAATGATGGCCGTCACCGTAACCGGCACCGCGGTTATGACTGCGGCGGCGGAGAGCGGCCCCCAGAGAATCCCGTATTGGTTCGAGAAGTAGCCTGCGAAGACGGTCAGGGGCATTGCTTGCTCGCCTGGAGCTAGAAGCAATGGTATTAGAAACTCCGACCAGCTGAATATGAAGGCGAAGATGGCTGATGTGGCGAGGCCTATCGAGGCTTGTGGCAGAGAGATTTTGTAGAAAGCCTGGAAGTGGGTGCAGCCGTCTATAAGTGCAGCCTCCTCGGTCTCCCGAGGGATACTCTTGAAGGTTCCTATCATGAACCAAGTAGTAATCGGCAGTGTAATCACTGGGTAGACTAGGATGAGGCCAGGTATGGAGTTGTACAGTCCTATAGTCTTGGTCATCACGACTAGTGGATAAAGTATTACGACGGGCGGGATCATTCTGAGGCTGAGGATCCAGTTCGCGAACGTTGTCCCGCCTGCCATAAACCTGACGATGCCGTACGCTGTCAGGGCTCCCAGCAGACTAGTTATCAAAGCGACGACGCTTGAGACGGTCAAACTGTTCACTAAGTATCGTATAATGGGTGGGAAGTGGCCCCTTACGCCATATACACCGCCGCTCACCAAGATCTCATAATAGTTCCTTAGCGTGGCCTCGTTTGGTATTAGAGTCGGTAACCCCCACTCCCCTATAGGCTTGAAGGACGTGCCTATCATCCAGATAAAGGGGAGTAGGTATAGAACTGCGAAGATCCAGGCAGCCAAACTATAAGCGACCGCCCGCAGGGTAACAGCCAACCTACTCACCCCATATAACTCGCTTGACGTTTAGCGCACGGGTCAGGACGAAAAGTACAAGAGCCGTGGCAATCATCAGGAGCACTACTGCTAGGAGAGACGCGTACCCGATGTCCGCTTTAGGAGCCGTGAGCGTGAATCCCACCTTATAGATATAGAAGGGTAAGGTTGTTGTAACGTTGCCAGGCCCTCCCGCGGTAAGCATATAGATTATGTCAAAGATCTTCAGTGAGTCTATTATCCGGAGGAGGAGGACTATTATTATGACCGTCTTGCTGAGGGGCAGAACAATATGTCTGATCAACTGAGTTCTTGAGGCTCCGTCGATCTCAGCGGCCTCCTTCACAAACGGCGGTACGCTCTCTATGCCGCTGGCCACTGCGAGTGCTACAAAGGGGGTCCACTGCCAGATATCCAAGACTGCGAGGACGAAGAGGGTGTTGAAGGGATTGCCGAAGGGGGCGCTCAGCCAGGGCTGGGTCTGTAGGCCAACAGATTCAAGAAAAGTGTTCAAAGGCCCGTACGTGAAGAAGACCATCTTCCAGTTTAGACCCGTAATTATTGCGGGAATGCTTAGCGGGACAAGCATTATTGACCTGAGAACAACCTTCCCCCTTAGGTGAGGCGACGTGAAGAAGATCGCAAGTAACGTGCCAAGCGCTATCTCAACCGGCACAGTCACGCCCATTAGCACAAGCATAGCGAGGATCGAGTAGTGCGCATCTACATCTGTTATGAGTGTCGAGAAGTTTTGGAGACCGGAGAACCTAACTGTGATCTCGTATAGCGGGTTAAACGAGTGGAAGATCATGTAATAAAGATAGATGGTAGGATAGACCACAAGTACAACGAGGAACGCTAGAGTCGGAAGGATGAAGGGGACGCCCTGAGACCTCATCGCGTCATCAAAACCAGCGGAGCTGCCTACTATTTATTTGTGCAGTGATAAAGCATATATAGTATCTAGCTGCCGAATTATCGAAGATGTCGCGGCGGTCTGACCTTATCACTAGGCGCGAGGCGCTGTCAACGGCCGCCAAGGTCGGGATCGGCGTTGCTGTTGCAGCAGTCGTTGCTGGGGCTGGCTTATACGCCATGAGCGCCCTTCAGCCACCAGCTAAGAAGAAGATCAGGGTTGTGGCTATTGCTCACTCTGCGCCAGGCATGAAGGCTGTCGCCGAGGAGGACTTTACGGTGAAGTATCCCAACATCGAGGTTGAGCTTCTTCTCTTCGACTGGGAGACAGGGAGAGACAGGCAGCTTCACGACTTCGCCACAAGGGCCGGCGAGTACGATGTCTACATGTGGGACTGCATCTACACCGGAGCTTTCGGTCCGCACTGCTTCCCTATCGACGAGCTGAAGAGCAGGTATCCCGACGCAGAGATATTCAAAGAGTATGGGGACTTCCTCGAGACTATTGATAGGAGGTACATGCACTGGGAGGGTAAGAGGATTGGATACGTGATCACTGCCAACGTAATGGCCATGTTCTACAGGAGAGACCTGTGGGAGGACCAAAGAATCAAGGACATGTACTCTAAGTGGATCGACAAGAATCTGTCAGACCTTCAAGCAAATGCGCCGAGCATAGGTCTTGACCCAAAGAAGATACCGACGAGTCTTGTCGTCCCCAAGACGCTTGAGGACGTATATGCCATAGGCCGTTTCTTCACAAAGAGGTATAACCCTGACTCTCCTGTCGACGCCGGAAACGCCTTCATGGCTATGAGGACACACACGATTCATTGGGAGTTCGCCTGGCTCTTCGCCCAGTGGCGCAGATCCCCAGAGGGGCTTTCTAAGCTTGGACAGCCGGTAGAGCCTTGGGGAGACCTCTTCACGCAGGACGGCAAGATTGCTTTTGACCCAGACATAACCGACTACGGCGTCAAGACGATGAGGATGTTTAAGGAGTTCTGCAACTATGTACCGAACGCCACCCAGACCGAGTGGAGCGAGTGCATGGAGCTTCTTGGAAGGGGCAGGGCCGCGATGTGGGCAGGCTCTTGGGCCTCAACCTTTATAGACTTCATCGAGAAGGGCGCGCAGGAGTTCCCCGAGACCGCTGGGAAGATCTGGGTGTCGCCGTCGCCGGGAGTCCCGATGGACGGTACATGGCAGATAGGTGTGAGCCGATACTCTAAGAACCCGCGTGAGGCGTGGCTCTTCACCCAGTTCCTCGTGCTACCCGACTCTGCCGTTAAGCAGTGGAACGTCGCCTCCTCCTTCCCGGGAAGGAAGAGCGTTATTGAGGCTCTTGCGCCCAAGTATCCTGGGATATTCAAGGAAGTGTTCCTCGAGTCGCTGCTTAAGGCTGGCTTTAGGAACTATGTGCCCGAGAACCCGATGCTTGAGGACTCGATCGCCAAATGGGTAACCGAGTATGTTGCTGGGAGGATAGACGAGGAAACGGCGACAGTTGAGCTAACCAAGGAGTGGAAGAGCATCCTTAAGCTCAGCTACTAGTCGATAATTTACACCAACTATTTTTTCTGCTTCCACCAGGCAAGGAGCGAGATGAATTCGTACAGGATGTTTGCCGCCAATATGGCCGTTATTTCGCCGTGGTCGTAGGGTGGGGAGACCTCTACCAAGTCGAAACCGACGAAGCGAAGCCCCTTTAGCCCCCTGACCATAGAGAGGGCCTCGCGGGACGTTAGTCCGCCCACTTCGGGGGTTCCAGTGCCCGGGGCATAGGCAGGGTCGCAGACATCTATGTCGAAGGAGACATAGCATGGACAGCCTTCTACACGCCTCGCCAAGTCCCTTACAACTGCCTCAACGCCAACGCTTTCGAGCTCGTCCATCATGACCACCCTGAAGCCAGCCATCTCAGCCTCAAGGACCTCATCCTCGCTGAACAAGCTGCCACGTATGCCGATGTGCGCGGAGCGCTCCGGATCTATAAGCCCCTCCTCTAGGGCGCGCCTGAAGACTGTGCCGTGAGTATATCTCTGGCCGAAGTGTGACTCAACCAGGTCCAGATGTGAGTCGAAATGTATCAACGCGACTTTGCCGTGGATCTTGCTGACCTCTCTGAGTAGTGGGAGGGTTATCGAGTGGTCGCCGCCGCAGACAACAGGCGTGACCCCTGCCTTCAGGACCGCGGAGATCTCCTGAGAGATATTCTCGTAGGTTCGTTCGAGGCTGTTTGGGACTACAGCCACATCTCCCATGTCTGCAACCTCTAGGACGTCGAAGGGCTTTACGCGTAGTGCCGGGTTGTAGAGTCTGAGTAGGAGGGACCCGTTCCTGACAGCTAGGGGGCCGAGCCGGGTGCCGCTTCGGAATACGACACCGCCGTCGAAGGGTATGCCTATGAATGCTGCGTCAAGGCCCGCTGGGTCGCGAGTGTAGGGCAGCCGGGCGAATGTGATGGGCCCGGTGAAGCGGGGGGTCGTAAGCGAGTCCGCCGGATAATATCTCTTATTCATGCGGCTTGACATGCTTCCCTAAGCACACGCCTGCCGGCGATATATAGGCAGCACCCAAGAAGAGTGGCGCCCAGGGACCGACACACCTGGCCGCAGAGGGCCGTGGCGGGTGTGCGTTCCGTCTGATGTGGGATGGTCCCCGAAGGGAGTGGAGATGCTTCCTGCGCCTGTTGGCGCCGCCGGGGAGTGTCCTCCCCGCCCGTGTCCCCCTGAAGAGTGGCTCCCGGGTCGGGGCGAGGTCTTTGGGCTGGCGGGCGAGTCTGGATGTGGTAAGACAACGCTGATGCGCGTGATTTACAGGGACATAACCCCGCCGCTCAGGTTCTTGTAGGGGGAGGTGAAGCTTAGGGTCCGCGATGGGGAGGAGGTGGGCTCGTCTGCCAGAACTAGGCTGGGGTTCAGTATTGTTGCCAAGCTGATGACTGTCCTCTGGCGCATCCCTCCGCTGAGCTGGTGGGGGTAGGAGTTTAGCACCCTCTCGCTTAGCCCTAGTTCTTGGAGCTTCTCCTTTACCTGGCGCAGGACCTCCTCCTTGTTGACCCTCCCATACTTCTGGAATATCTCGAGGAATTGGTTCTTTATCCTCGATGTGGGGTTCATGACAGACATCGAGCCCTGAGGAATATACGATATCACTTTTGTCCGCATCTTCATGAGGGACTGCTGGTCCAGCTTGTAGAGATCTACCTCGGCCCTCGACGTGGTTTATCAGCGGGGCGTTGTAGAGTTAATACAAAAGATTAGGGATATGTATGGGACATCCTTCATCCTCGTGTCCCACGACATGGGGCTTCACTACCAGGCCACAGACAGGATAGCCATCATGTATGCGGGGAAGATCGTCGAGACAGGGAGGACCGAGGATGTCTTCAAAAAGCCGCTCCACCCCTACAGCGAGGGCCTCATAAACTCAATCCCCCGGAGGGCTCCTGGAGAGGCCTGTAAACATAATTATTTTAGCCGCAGGCATGCTATTCATCAGCCCTTGACAGGGGTGCGGAGATTAACTGAGCTGGACGGAATACGGCTTGGCTCTCGCTTCAGCTGCGACTGCGGCAGGGAACACCTAGTCTCTATGCGGGAGGTCGTGGTGTTGGACTCGATCAAGAATGAGGCGGGGATCTTGACCGCGGAGGTTTTAGAGGGCGAGCAGGTGCTAATTGTAACAGGCTACAAGACGAGGCGAATTCTTGGCGAGCAGGTCTACCAGAGGCTCCTAGAATACGGCTGCAGAGTGGTCCTCCGCGTGGTCGAGAAGTGTGATCTCGCCACATGCTCGGCCCTAGAGCAGGATGCGCGGGGCTGCCGGCTGGCTGTCGCGGTTGGAGGTGGCTCTGTGATAGACTCTTGCAAGCTCGCAGCCCACAGGGCTGAGGTCCCCTTCGTCTCGATACCTACAACAATCTCACATGACGGGATTGCATCACCAGTAGCCTCAGTGTTTATCGGAGGTGGGCGGAGAGCTAGTATAATCGCTTCCCCACCCATAAGGGTCATACTCGCCACCGATGTCGTCAGGTCCTCCCCCTCCAGACACATCTCTGCCGGCTGCGGCGACATTCTTGCGAAGGTGACCTCGCTTCAGGACTGGATACTTGGGGCCAAGGTCAAGTCCGAGTATTTCTGCCGGCGGACCTTTGAATTGGTGAGGTCCGCGGTCAAGGATGTCAGGAGCTTTATTGATGGGGGTGGAGTAGATCTCTATCCGCTGATCTTGGCGGCGGTAAAGTGTGGCCTGTCAATGAGCATGATGAATTCCTCACGTCCATGCTCTGGGGCTGAACATCTCTTCTCCCACTACATCGACCATTTAAACAATGGGGTCGGGATGCACGGCGAGCAGGTGGGGATCGGCGCTATCCTGATGGCTAGAAGGTACGAGGAGGTAGGCCCGCCCCATGTTGGTGGGCTCGAAATAGGGTCTGAGAAGCTGAGAGGCTATGTCAAGCGGGCGGGAGCGCCGACAACTCTCTCGCAGATAGGAATATCAGCCGAGGCTGCTTTGAGGGCACTGCTCGAATGTACAAAGATAAGACCAGAAAGATACACCATCCTTCACCACGCCCCCCTGACAAAAACCTCGGCAGAAGAGCTTCTCCGACAAACCGAGGTATTGGATAAGCAGCAACAGCGGCGACCTCGCGATGGCTTTATCACCTAGCAGAGGCTCATGACCTCTCGGGTTGTACGTAGTCGTCGTCTACCACAAAGAGAAACGAGACGCTGAGAAAGCAGCCTCGAGGATCCGAGAGCTAATCGAAAAGCACGGAATAGAGCATAGCGTTAGCGCCTTAACGCGGGACGGGTTTGAGTCAACGATCAGCTGCGACGCCCTCATAGTGCTTGGCGGGGATGGCACCATACTTGCCTCGATCCACGCTCTCGAGGAGCCGGAGACCCCTGTTCTCGCAGTCTCCTTCGGAAGGGGGGGCTACTTGGCCGACGTTGGGCCGGAGGATGCTGAGAGGGCGGTCACATCTTTCCTCGAGGGAAGCTACTACGTCGAGAGGGTCATGCGTCTTCAGGTAGAACTCGACGGCGAGACCATCGGCGAGGCCATAAATGAGGCCTATGTCTCGAACAGGATGGTCGGTAAAGTTGTGGAATTCGACCTCTATGTAGACAGCCTCTCCCTCCGGAACATAGTTGCAGATGGGGTCGTCTTCTCGACACCCCTCGGCTCCACGGGCTACAACTCCTCGCTCGGCGGGCCACTAGTGGACGAAGAGCTGGAGCTGATCATCGTGACGCCGGTCGCCCCAATAACGAATCTACGCCCACTCGTCTTCTCATCCCACAAGAAGGTAAGCTTCGCAGGTAGGGTCGGCCCCTTCAGCGTCCTCATAGACGGGAACATAAGGAGAGAGTTCAAGTCGGGGTCCCTAGAGATTACTAAGGCGAGGCACTACACAACCCTCATCAGAACTTCTCCAATCAGGCTTTGCGAGAGGAGGATAAAGAAGAGGCTGGGGCTTTAGCCCGGCCTCCACGTAAGTCCCTGCCGGCCACGACGAGGTATATGCCGAGGGCGGCCAAGCCCGAGCCAAAGACAAACTCGGGCCTGGGAGCCTCTCCGAGAAGCACAACCCCTAAAAAAGTCGCGACGACCGGCTCCAACAGGGCTAGAGTCGCGGCCTCATGGGGGGTATACCTTCAAGTGATGAGAAGTGGAGGGAGTGGCCGAGCGCCGTGGGGAAGAGGGCTATCCCGATCAGCGGCGCCAACTCGTCCGAGACCGGCGGCTCCAGCCCCACACCCGCAAGGAGTGATATAACGAGGACCGCGAGTGTGGCTCCACCATAGATCCCCGGTAGAAAAGTTAGTGCCCCTTTCCCGCGGAAGACAGAGACGCCTGCCAGTAGGTAGGCCGCCCAAACCACTGCTGCAAGAACTGCCAAGACGTCTCCGAGGAGGCTTCCAGGCGAGTAGGTGGCCTGCGCAGCGGCGATCACCGCCACCCCGCCAATAGCGATGAACGTCCCTGCGACCGGCAACGGACCCTGCAGACCCTTGCCGAGAAGGTAGCCCATTATCATTGCCCAGACAGGTGTTGTGTTTACGAGGATAGTAGCGTTAAGGATTGATGTCAGCCTAACCGACCATGTGAACAACAGGATATGCACTCCCAAGAGAGCGCCCAGCAGAAGCGACTCCGACAGACTCGTCCCCCTCCAGCCAACCCCGACACGCCCCGCGAAGAGGAGGTTTGCCAGAGTAACGATGAGAAAGGCGATGAGCAGCCTGTAGAAGGATATTGACTCGGGACTGAGGCCAGGCATGAGCCTGATGAAGACAGCCGAGGTCCCAAGAAGAAGCCGGCCAGGGCCCCACGTGTGAGGTAAGTGTCTATAAGCATCCCGACCGTCGACACAACACCCCCACAACCATATGAGGATTCCCGAGGCCGAGGGAGACCCTTTATCGGACCGTGAACCCCTAGCTAGTGGAAATGAGCACCGGAGACTTCTCGCACGCTAAGCAACGCCGGAGCGGGAAGATAGGCGATTCCCAAATGACGAAGAAACCTCAAGAAAAAGGTGAGAAGAAGGATGGCCGGACCAACGCCTATGTGCTTGACACATCCGCCCTACTTCTCGGCTTCACTGCACCAGGCGCAAAACTCTACACTACCAGCTCAGCCGTCGGCGAGGTCAAGCACGGCGAACTACAGGTAGCGCGGCTCGAAGCCCTCCTCCGCTCCGGCACACTAGCCGTCGCGACACCCAGCAAAGACTCTATTGAGAGGGCGAGAAGAGAGTCTGAACTCTTGGAGGAGGTTGTTTCTCGCACGGACTTGGAGATATTAGCGGCGGCTTTAGACCTCGCCCAAAGCCACGCCAGCGTAACAATTGTAACAGACGACCACGCCCTACAAAACATCGCCGCACACCTAGGCCTAGGCTACAAGGGCCTCAAACACCCAGAGATAAGAAAGCCAAAGAAACGAAGACAATCACGGAGAACAATGTAGACATGCCGACTCATACTCCTCTTAAGAAAGTTTCGTGCCGCCTACGCACAACTCAAGGGCGAGTGAACTCGTCTGCAGTTTATAGCAGTTGGTCAGGGTTAGGAACTTTGCCGGCGGAAAAAGGATCGAAGCTGAAAACCGACTAGAATCAGCTGTATAGTCTATTGTAACCATGGGTGAGCGGGCCTTTTACATTTGGAGACTCTGTGTGCTGTGAGTGGCCTCTAAAGTGTGGTCATTGAAAGCAGCATGTTTTGCAGCCCTCTTCTGGCTTTCGACCAGATGACATGGCTAAGCCAGTCCATCTCCCAGAGGGTGCTTGGCGGGACCCTAGCTCCGAGGCTCCTATCGCTGTGATCCGTCGACGAAAAGGACCGTTTTCGTCGAATTTCGCGCCCACTATACTCTGACGCATACTGATAGAACAAGCCCATAAGTAAGAAGGGGCTTAAACCAACCCACAACTCCCTTACAGTAATTGAAGGAATATAATACCAGTATCATTTGCCCTCAATAGGAGGAGGCTTAAATTCAAATAAATGGGTTATCTTGAAGT
>JAVVGN010000005.1:0-45351 GCA_032249095.1 Candidatus Caldarchaeales archaeon
ATGCACAACATCATCAAGACAGGAGGAGGGGAGGTAATACCAACTTGACAGTACCGACCTCGAGAAGCTGAAGAAACATATTGAGCACTGTGATAGATGCGTGGCGGCTTTCCTCGGGCTTCGCAGACTCAGAAGGGTACGTTGATAAACGCGGTTACATATGTATCTTCAACACCGACCAGAGACTACTCACATATATCAATGATCTTCTTAGGGGACTTAACATTGAATCTATGGGACCAATACTCAAAGCCCCGCGGGGAACTGTAATCCATGATCCGAGGACGGGGAAGCAATACGTAACTAACATGGATTACTACTATATCTATATTCGAGCCAGCAGCAACGCAAACTCCTACAAATACATCGGATTCACAATAAAGAGAAAACAACAACACATAGAAGAGTACATCAAGGAGAACCACAAGTACACCTACCCCTCCCCCAACCATTTCCCCCACACTCAACATACTCAAAATAATAACTAATATTGGGGCCGGTGGGATTTGAACCCACGTCCTCCAGCGCTCTGGACTGTTCCGGATGCTCCCCAGGCTGGCGTCATAGCCATGCTAGACCACGGCCCCTTCCTTGGCTATGAGAGGCCCGGCAAGTATTAAACGGTGTCGCTAGTCTTCGGTCTCACTATAAACGATTATCTATCGGTGTCCTGGAAGTTACGGCTTAGGTTGGGCGGGGCCGACGACGGATGTGGACACGAGGACTTAGAATATCTTGGGTCGCAGAGGACTGAGGGAGGCGAGAATCGGTACTTCAGGTGCAGGAAGTGTGGTGATGTATTGGTGGTGCTACCCGACGGCTCGAGGGCCTACGTGATAAAGGGGCGAGACTCTAAAGTGTTCTAGTAATGACTGCCCCAGCCTGGGACGGCTCTGTGTAAATCACGCTTTGGACACCACCTATGAAGCGCTCAATCCTCCCAACAATATAGTTCACGGCATCGTTAAGTCTCTCACCGATCCGGGTCTTATCGTAGAGCAGTAGTCGAGAGGGCCCCGCCCCGCTTATGCACAGTGCCACACCGTACTCTCTCATCAGGTATCTCTTCTCCTCCTCAAGCCTGGGCCAGTCGTATCCATGACCGTACATTCCCGCGTTGGCACGGGCAACCTCTACGTAGGGATCTAGGGGTATAAGCCTGAGGGCTAGGTCGAGCCTACCTAATGCTAACGCCGCCGAGATCATCGAAGATCTGGAGACTGCGTGCGAATATTCACTCAGGCTGGGTCTCCTGTCTAGGACACTTCTCGCTGCCTCAGTCGACTCTTTTTCAAACTCCGGCACAACAACAACAATGCCCAGCTCGCGTGGGGGCTTGATATGTAGGTAGAAAACCTCGTTGTCAGAAATGTCTACAATGTTGAATCCACCTAGAAGTGAGGCAACAACGTTGTCTGCGTGACTACCTGGCTCTGCAGACGCGGCGAGAAGTATCTTCTCCCCCACGCTTAGCCCGGAACCTATGAGTGCGTCGGCGGCCACGACCGCACCTACGGCCTCTGCCCCTGAAGAGCCTAAGCCCTTAGCTATGGGTATGCCCGCGTTTATCCTAACCCTGAAGCTTCCCTCAATCCCCCTACTCCTCATAAAAGCCCTAAGCGCCTTTAAAGCCGAGGTCTCCTTGTAGGGGCGGGGAACTTTATCAGCATAAGCCCCCTCCACCTCGACAACGATCTCGCGGCCTCCTCCAAGATACTCCAGCTCCAGCAAAAGACTCGGGGGCTCGAGCCCTATCGAGATCGCGTCGAAGCCCGGGCCGATGTTGGCGGCGCTCGCAGGTACTCGGCAGGCGACTAGCCTCCTCCCCACGACATAGGGGCCATGAGGGCCCACTTTTAAAACTAGCAACCCTGTAACCAATTTATCTCAACCCATACGATAGAGCTATTGGAAATGAGGGGGGTGCGCTTCCTCGAGCACACAAGCGATATTTACGCGGAGGCTTACGGAGCGGATTTGAGGGAGGCTTTTGAGGAGGCTGGAAAGACGATATTTGTGATACTGGTCCAGGACTCTGAGTCGGTCAGGCCGGTGGAGGTTAAAAAAGTCGAGTCCTCCGGCTACGACGACCATTCTCTCCTCTACGATTGGCTGGAGAGGCTGCTCCTACTATTCGATATTGAGAGGTTTGTAGGGTGCGAGGTTCGTGTGTTGGAGCTTAGTCGTGGGGAGAGCTATAGGGTGGTGGGAGAGGTGGTGGGCGAAAAGTTTGACCCTGCGCGCCACAGGCCTGGGATTCACATCAAGTCGCCAACCTACTGGCTGATGGAGGTAGTGGAGAAGGAGGACGGCGCTTATGTCCGCTTCGTCCTCGACATATAGGGTGCTCGCCCCACCTGCCCGCAAGCCGCCGCTCCATGTCCTCATTCCGAGCACCTATGCAGAGGACGCTGCCCACCTCCGCGAAAAAACCCTCAGAATAGGATTCCTCTTCAGAGCGATGGCGATTTTCAGGGTTGACAAGATGATAATTTATCACGAAGACCCATCGAGACCGAGCAAGAATGCCGGCCTGATCAAACTCATATGCGACTATATGTCTACGGCGCCGTACCTCAGGAGGCGCCTCTTCAAGCTTAGACCTGAGCTCAAATATGTAGGTCTGCTCCCACCACTCAACATACCGACGCATCCCGAGTCACCTGAACCGCCCGAGGGTCTTTGGGAGCTAAGAGAAGCGCTCGTTGAGAGACGGGGAAAATTAGCGCTCATACACGCAGGGCTTAAGAAGGCGATAACACTGGACGCGCCACTAAGAAATGGCGCGAAGATAATAGTACTGACCCGAAGGCATGGGAAGAAAGTAAGGGTTAGGGTCAGGTCGAGGAAGAGGCTCCCCTACTACCTCGGGACTACGGTCTCGCTACATGACGGGCCCCTCATCGAGATATTGAGCAAGTATCGCTATGCGGTAGCTACGGACAAGAATGGCGTGCCCCTCACCGATGTCGCGGATAGACTTAGACTGGAGATTAGGGGGGCGGAGGGCCCCGTTTGCGTAGCCTTCGGCTCATACGAGCGTGGACTCGATGAGATAGCCGCCCTCCAAGGCGCGAGTCTTGACAAACTCTTCAATGTATGTGTAAACTTCATTCCTCACCAAGGTGTCAGGAGCGTCAGGACAGAGGAGGCTGTGTATGCTGTACTCTCATTTCTCAACAACCTAATTTAGACTGATTCAAGAACGATATAGAGAGATGTCGTGTAGAAACATTATTATACTGCGCTTAAAGGATGAGGCGAGAATATGTCAGAGGACCCGGCGCGAAAGTTCAGCATTTTGTTGGGGCTCACGATCGGTCTCTTCGCTTCCTCCCTAGAGGGGACCATCGTCCCCATAGCTATGCCGAAGGCCGTGCTGGAGCTTGGCAGACCGGAGCTCTACAGCTGGCCCATCACCGTTTTCATACTCGCATCAACAGTTTCTATACCGGTCTGGGGCCGTCTCTCAGACGTTAAGGGAAGGCGGACGATATATGGTGTCGGACTGCTCATCTTTGGGGCAAGCTCTATACTCTGCGGAATCTCCTGGAGTCTCGAGGCTCTTATCTTATTTAGGCTGGCTCAAGGGATAGGCTCAGGCGCATTATTCGCCCTGACCTTTACGATCATCGGCGACCTCTTCAGACTTGAGGAAAGGGGTAAAGTGACAGGCTACACCTCCACGGTCTGGGCTGTAGGGAGTTTGGTGGGCCCTCCCCTGGGCGGCGTGATAGTGGATTATCTGGGCTGGCGCTGGGTATACCTCATAAATGCGCCGCCAGTAGCCGCGGCCGCGCTCCTGACGATGCCGCGCCTCCGCGCCCTCGCAAGGCCAGCAATGGGCCGAGAGCTTGACCTCGCCGGACTCGCCCTCTTCACAGCTATCGCAACCATAGGCGTATTGCTCGTTAACTATTCAACTATAGGCTTTCCCACTTCTCTTCTGTTTGTAGTGTCCCTAGCGGCAGCCATCCCTACTTTCGTGATCGTTGAGAGACGAGTGAAGACGCCTTTCGTGCCCTTTGAAATCCTGTCCGACAGGGTCAATCTGTCCGCGCTCATATTAAACGGAGCGGCGGGATTTGCCTTCTTCGGCGCAATCACGGTTGTCCCGCCCCTCATGCAATGGTTCTATGGCCTGAAACCTGTTGAGACCGGACTCTTGCTTGCTCCGACGACGCTAAGCTGGGTCTTGGCTGCAAATGTATCGTCCCGTCTCGTGGTCAAGGTAAATCCAAGGCCCATAATAGTTTCAGGAGGGGCCTTGTTCATCTGCGCCACAACGCTCGCGATAATCATTACCAATCTGGCCACCTCAAACGTCTATCTGCTGGCCATAGTGATGGCGTTTGTCGGCGCCTCAATGGGACTCGTAGTCCCAACGACGCTGATAGGATTACAGACGCTCGCCAAGCCAGGCGAGCTTGGCTTCATAACCTCGATCTTGACTTTTGTGAGGAGTTTGGCGGGCGCGATTGGCACGCAGGTAATGTGGGCGCCTTACACCCCCATCTTCGCACTCCGGCAGGGCCTTGTCGCGGCCTCCGACGTTTTTTACGCGACACTCGCCTCTTTTGGAACAGCCGCCCTTATTTTAGCATTTGCGCTTCCCATCAGCCTGCGCGTAAAGTGGCCCGACCTAAAAATGTTTGAGAGCAATAGAACTAGGCTTTAGAGAAACGCCGAGCGCTACAAAAGTGCTCCCACAAAATACCCCGCTGCGAGGAGGATGCATGTGATAACTGAGTTCTTAACATTCAACGACATAGATGGGATCATAGCATACTGATTGCCGAAATTACGATCAACCTCTTTGAACACCCTCAACGATAGCGGGATGGTAATGAGAGCTATGAGAACTGTTGGTGGGCCCAGGTTAAGTATCGGTATAAGAGCTATAAACACGTAGACGAGTAGGAAGATGGCTGCTAGGAGCACAATCACGCTGCGTTTAGAAAGCCTGGTAACTAGGGTACGCTTGCCTGCTTCTTTGTCGAAAAGCGCGTCCGGAATCTCATTGACGTATAGGATCAGCATTATCAGGAGGCCGACAGGAATAGAGGCCATTAAGGCCGCGGAGTCGAAACTGCCTGCCTGAACAAAGTAGGTGCCTAGCACGATGAGTGGGCCGAAGCCGGCGAAGACCGCAAACTCTCCAAGGCCCCTGTATGCCAGCTTGAATGGCGGCGCTGTGTAGAAGTAGGCGAGGAAGATGCCGCAGACTGTTAGTATGGCGATCTCCACTGGCCCTCTTAGTAGTGCCAAGTAAGCGCCTACTCCGACTCCAGCCGCGAAGAGGGACGAGAACAATATCCTCGCCTCTGTGGTGCTCACGAGTCCGTAGATAAGTGCCCTCGAGCCTCCGCTGAATGGAGTTGGCCTCCTATTCACCACGTCAGCGCCCAACAACGTGTCGTAATAGTCATTTGCTAGGTTAAGGGCCATGTGTATAAGGGCGAGGCCGGCGAAGGTCAACAGGAGAAGAACAGGGTGAAAGTACCCCCGATAGTAGGCGGCCCCGCCTCCGACGAAGACCGGTCCGAGGGTGGCTAGGAGGAAGGGGAGCCTAACTGTCCGGAAAAAGCTCCAAAACAGTCCGAGCCGTGGCTTAAAGGTCTCGCCGAGCCTCTTACCCAAGCTCTCCAAATATGCACGGGCCCTGTTGATTGATATCTCGACGTACTCGGGGAAGGGGGTCCTATGTTCATCCCAGCTATACTCCCTGAAGGTTTCTAGTAGTAACTCTCCACCTTCGGCGAGGCTGACTCGTCCCCTAAAGACGATATAGCGCCTATCCGTGTAGCCCCCAGATGGGAGAGGCGTGATGTGGTTTGCGACGAGGTTAGCTATCTTGCCTTCAAGCCTCTCAGGGTCAAATCCACGAGGCACCTTGAGCCTGATCTGCCCGTCGATTAGGGCCACTGTAACCGGTATGGAGGCAGGATATCCGTCCTCGTCTAAAAAGGATAGGGCGAATTGCTCAAACCTTTCCAAAAGCTGTGGATCAAGCATCTCAGTAACCCCCCTCCATCCTTATTATTGTTGGCTCGGAGCCGAGGTCGCCGTTTGACCAGACATACACGGTTTTTGGCCTCACCTCGATGACTGCCCTCTCCCAGAAGAGGGGGAAAGCATATCTTTGTTTTAGGTAGGCCTCTATGTAGGGCTCCTTACGCCTCCAGAGGCCCAGTAGCCTAGTCCAAGCCGAGCTAAGATCCTCATCTATCACTCTCGCATCCCCCTTCAGCATGACTGCATGATAGTTATCCGACCTAACATACTCTCTATGGGAGAACAAGACACTAACCCTGGGATTCCTCTTGATGTGGCGTAGCTTCTTGCTGAAGAGTATGCTCGAGGTGAAGTAGAGAAGCTGAGTCTCGCGGTCGAAGAGAGGCAGCATAGGGTGAGAGACTGGGACTCCCCTTTCATTCACCACAGTCAAGATGGCGACAAGGGAGCTCTCCAACACTTCCGAGATCTCAGGAGGAAGCTGAGGAGACATCAACCACCAGCCCTGTCCGGCGTCATATAAACCTCTGCGAGCTACGCCGGATACTTATATTAATTTAAATGGCGGGCAGGCATGGAGAGAAAGGACATGCCAGTGGTGCATGTTTTTGCTAAAGTCGTCCCAGATGTTGCCGCGCTCGAGCACGACCCCGCGACTCTTAGCCCCCGACTAGACACAGCTCCGAGGAAGATAGGGGAGGCGGACCAAGTTGCTCTCGAGGCAGGGGTGAGGGTGAAGGAGATGTTTGGCGGGGAGGTTGTTGTACTCTCTGCTGGATATGAGTTATCAGAGGCCCTCCTTAGAGAGGCCTTGGCAATGGGTGCGGACAAATGCTTTTATGTGAACGACGCCTCTCTTGCGTCAGCGGACAGCTGGGTCACGGCAAACGTCCTCGCAGCACTCTCGGCGAGGGCCGGGCCCGCCCAGCTATACCTCTGCGGAGAGGCTTCCTCAGATTACAGCAATTATCAGATCGGGCCGAGGCTGGCGGAGAGGCTCGGATTTCCCTGCATCACCCATGTTACACAGCTAGAATTGTCTGGAGACACGGTGAGGGCTGTTAGGACCCTCGAAGACAGGGTTCAAATGGTCGAGGTAGAGGCGCCGGTCGTCGTCTCTGTCGGCCTCGAGCTAGCCCAGCCGAGGCTCCCCAGTCTCCTCATGATACGCGCTGCCTCCCGGAAACCCCTAACCCGCGTAGAGTTGGGAGAACTCGGATTAAGTGCTGACGAACTGACGCCAAGGCTCTCACGAATTTCCTTAAAAGTGGCGAAGAGCGCGAGAAGAAATGTCACTTTAACAGGTGATCCTAGAGAGTGTGCGGCGACTCTGATAGATCATCTTGTCAGGGAGGGGGTGCTACAGGCAAGGTGATCAAGGCGCTCTTAATCGCTGAGGAGCTGGCAGAGCTCGCCGAGCTCTGGCATGCCTCTATCAAGCTGAGCCCTTCCAAGATCTCTTCAGCACTGCCCGAGACGCTCATCAACGACCCACAGCTGAGAAGATTTCGCCTCTCAGAGGCCGTGCCAATACCCCCACTGTCAGAGACCCCACCAGACGGAATAATAGAACTCATAAAAATGGCGGTTGAGAAGCTTGAGTCCACCGTGATAATTGCTCCCTCAACTAGGGCGGGGAGGGAGCTCGTTGCACGCGTTGCCCAAAAAATGGCCGCGGGATGCGTTACCGACTGCACGAACCTAGTCATCGAGGATGGTCGCCTCGTGGCTGAGAGGCCTGCCCTAGGCGGAGCTTATGTCGAGAGGTTGGAGGTGCTTAAGCTTCCAGTATTTATAGCCCTCCAGTTGAGAGGGGCCGAGACAGGAATTCCTCAAGAAAACCAAGATTTCGCGGTATTGAGCGTAAAGCCTGTCGAGGGTGCGCGGAGGGTGCCAAGAATAGTGTCAACCGAGCGGGCGACACGTGGTGGTGCCGATTTGACGAAGGCTAAAAGGATAGTTGCTGTTGGTAGAGGCTTTAAGAGGAGAGATGATTTAGCGATGGCTGAGGACCTTGCGAGGCTACTAGATGCCGAGCTCGCATGTAGCAGGCCGGTGGCAAGTGACTTGAAGTGGCTTCCCGAGGATCGTCACGTGGGCCTCTCCGGAAAGTGGGTGAGCCCAGACCTATACCTTGCGATAGGCATATCTGGCCAAGTCCAGCACATGGTGGGTGTCAGAAACTCCAAGATAATCGTAGCGGTGAACAATGACCCCGCGGCGCCAATACACAGGGAAGCCGACTACTCCGTGTTGCTAGACCTCTATTCCTTTATCCCCGAGCTCATTAAGTTATTAGGTGAGCGGCGAGGAGGGACAGCGTGAAACAAGCCCCCAAGGGGAGCGTCATAAGGGTCGGCTTTCAGGGCGAACATGGCTCCTACAGTGAGGAGGCGGTGCTCAGGTATTTCGGCGAATCGGCGGAGCCCCTCCCGTACAAGTCAATAACCTCCGTCTTCGTCGCGGTGGAGACAGGTGAGGCGAGCGCCGGAGTGGTCCCGGTGGAGAACAGTATTGAGGGCAGCGTAGGCGAGACTTACGATTCCCTGCTTACAACGAGCCTCCGAGTCGTCGGTGAGATAAACCTCAGGATCTCGCACTGCCTAATCGGCCTGCCCGGAGCCAAGATAAGCGAGCTGAAGAGAGTATATTCCCATCCACAGGCCCTCGCTCAGTGCAGGGCGTACCTAGCATCCCTGGGCCTTGAGCCGGTCAGTTACTACGACACCGCCGCCGCCGCGAGGCTCATAAAGGAGATGGGCGATAAATCTGCTGCTGCTATTGCAAGTGCGCGAGCCGCTGGAATATACTCACTAGAGATACTCGCGAGCGGGATCGAGGATTATGGTAGAAATTACACCAGATTCCTCGTGATAGGCCGCGAGCCATCCACGAGATCAGGGCGTGACAAGACAAGCATAATATTCACCCTTCCCCATAGGCCGGGAGCGCTTTACGAGGCCCTCGGCGTCTTCGCAAGAAGAAGCATAAACCTGACGAAGATAGAGTCTCGACCAACGAGGGCTAGACCATGGCAATACAATTTCTACGTAGACTTTGAGGGACATATAGATGACGAGGTTGTGAGAGAGGCGATGTCGGATCTTGCGCAGAAAGCGCTTTTCGTCAAGGTGCTCGGCTCATACCCAGCGTGGATCAATAAGAACCAGGTCGCCTGAGTGGGCATCAGCCCTGGTCAAGTATCTGTGACAGATTTAGCTCGAGGGCTGCCGCCGGCATAGGAATCCCGAAGTTCTCCAACACGGCTGGATGTATCTCACCGGCATAGCCTACCTCTAGATCTCCAAGCATTATGGATACGGATCTCCCCGGGATAAAGAAGGGCTGCTCCATGGGGTTAAAGACCAAGTCTTTACCCAAGTGTCTTAGGATCTCGTCGGCCAGGGACTTTATCTCGGAGTAAGAGGCAGTAGGGTGGCAGGTCACGAGGGCTAGGTGAGTCTCTCGCCTCGTCCTCTCGGGGAGGGAGTCGTCCCTAAGCACCACGTCCCCTATCTCGAAAAGACGCTGGGGATAGGGATTGTCAGTATTTGCGGCGAGATTAGATAAGAGGCTTGGCAGGATCCTCTCCCTGACCGAGTCGTAGAGGGCCGAGACGGGATTCAGTATCTTGACGGACGGGCCTCCATCCATAAGCATCATCTTATAGTCCCGCTCACTATTGGATAGTGTAGTGTTCACTACTTCGGTAGCGCCCAAGGATAGAACGAGCCGCCTGATACTCGAAAGAATCGCGGTCGATTTTAACAGGCCTCCAAAGCCGAAGGTCTTGGGGAACTCTGGCTGGAGGTTCTGATAACCGAGCCCGATAGCAACCTCCTCAACTAGGTCGACCTCGTGGAGAATGTCTACGCGATAGGGCGGCACACACACCTCAATAGCCCCCCGCTTGACGCTTGCGTCCAGACGCATCTTCCTGAGCTGTTTACAGATCTCTCTAGGCTGGAGGTCGACCCCGAGAAGATTGTTTACGGATGCAGGCCTCACCCTCCACACACTGTATCGAAGGTCCGGAGTTCTATCCCTCCTTCCTGTCCACGAATATATAACATCGCAACACTCCGCCCTCCCACCCATATCTATCATGGTCGTCACGAGGATATTGAGGGCGTTGTTGACAGACTTCTCATCCGTCCCCGTCACGTCGATAAATATGTCTCTCTCGCCTGGCGTGAGCTCCGTCAGCGAGGAATTGATTATTGGAGGGAACGAGAGAACTCGTTTTCTCGAGTCGAGGATCACGGGGGCCCTCTCTTTTCCCTCGAGTATCCAGGAGTATTGGCGGCCCTTGGGATGTTTTGACAGGATCTCTCTCGGAGACATTTCTGAGTACTCTCCGAGGGGTATGAACCGGATCTCGTCGAGCCCTACAGCCTTATAGGTGAAAGGCGGGACCACCTTAGAGAGGTCGTGTAGGCCTATCGCTACTCTTCTCCGATCCCTCCCCACCACCCAGTGCAGGTCCTCCTGCGCATTGATCAGCTCCTCCAGATGATACTCCTCGAGTCTCAACCCCCGTACGACTGCACATGCGATGTAGGGACGCACTTTCCGCACACTTGCCTCAACTCGCGTAGTGATTTTTGCGGGCGCAGCCTTGTACCGTGGCGCGCCTGTCTCAAGTCCGAGTAATCCCTTCATTGCCCTCGCCACTCCAACGATGTGCGAGAAGTCTGGCCTGTTTGGATTGTACTCCACCTTGACACTCTCCTCCGAGACCTCCTCCACCGACATACCGAGGGCTGCTGCAAGCTCCGCAGCCTCGTCAGCAGAGAGCTCCGAGCCCAGCAGGCTTGAAAGCCTCTTGAGATTCAGCTGGAGTGCGGGCACCCTACCTCCACCTCAGGGCCTCGAGCCTTATTGGAGAGTGGCTGTAGAGCCATGACAGGTCGTTTTGATAGAGCGTGCGTGCGTCTTGGATGTCTAGTAGTATTATGGCGAGGCGCTCCAACCCCAGACCCCAGGCCAGCACGGGCTCCCGCACCCCCAGCGGCCAAGTCACCTCAGGTCTGAAGACCCCCATCCCCCCAAGCTCAACCCAGGTCTGCCGCTTATCCACATATACATCGACCTCGGCTGAGGGCTCGGTGTAGGGAAAGTAGCTCGGCCTAAACCTGACCTTTCTAAGCCCCATTCTGGCGTAGAACTCCCTTATTATTCCCATAAGTTGCCGTAAGTTAGCGCCCTTGTCAACCAATATTCCCTCGACCTGGTGAAACTCTGCCAATCTTCTCCAGTCGACTCTCTCGTTCCGGTAGACCCTGTCGACGCTGAAGACCTTTATGGGTGGTTCCCGGGCTTCAGCGAGGTGTCTGATCGTCGTCGCCGTCGTGTGGGTCCTTAAGACCAGCTTTGAAGCCTCCTCCACACTCCAGCGATACCCCCAGCCAAGCGAGCCTGTTTTCCAGCCGTTGTAGTGGACACGTCCCACGACCCTTGCGAGTCCTCGGGGGACCTCTCCCCGGGAGGGGTGAGCTAAATAAAATGTGTCGTGCATCTCTCGTGCCGGATGGTCCTGAGGCTGGAAGAGAGCGTCGAAGTTCCAGAAAGCAAGCTCCACAAGGGGTCCCTTGATCTCTTGGAACCCGAGCTCCACGAATATGCTCCTAATCATGTCTATAAGCAAAGTGAGGGGGTGTGGCCTAGGAGCGAAGACCGGTTTCACAGGCAATAACAGGTCGTAGCGGCGAAAAGTCCTCGAGCGCCAGGATCCTGTTTTTAGCATCTCTGGTGTTAGCTGGGAGATCTCGTCCCTCTCCGCGAGTAGGTCTGAGGGTAGTTGGAGTGCTTTAAGAGTAGGCGCAAGGGAGTGGCGCGTCGTCACGGAGATGTTCACGACTCCCGGTCTCCTAGATAGCCTCTCACAGGCCGCCCTGAGGGGGCCGAGATCTTCTAGTGCGATTGGCCCGCGCTTGAGTAGCTGGAGGACAAGCTCCTCATCTGTCTCGCCCTCCGGATAGTTTTGTAGCTTGAATCTGAGGTCCTCTCCTTCCCTTTTTATCGAGACCCACTCCTTCCTTTTGGCCCAAATGACTCCTATGTTAAACATGTGTTCTGGGAGCCCGGCCCTCTCCGACAGGTCCTTGAGGCCTGCCTCCCCACCAATCTCTCGCAGAGCCTCCACAAGCCGCCTCTCCGGCAAACCCTTCTCGGCATACTCACGCCCCTCCGACCCCAGAATCGCTATGTGTTTGGTCTCAACCTCCCTCCTCTCAACGAGCCCCTTACTGAGAAGCCACTCCGCCGCCTTAGCGACGGCCCCAACATTGACACCAATTTTAGAGGCGAGCTCGTCATAACTCGTCGGGCCCTCCGATAACAGTAGCGAGAGTACCCGCCGTTCCAGCGGATGCAGGCTTAGCTGACCAGCACCAGACTCCTCGGCCATGTAGCCACAAATGATTGTCGAGTGGCCTCTTTACATATCTTTGCGCCTCGAGGTTTTCATACTCCCCAAACCATGTATCAACGGTGCGGGGGGTGGGGGGATTGATTAGGGGGACCCTATCGGAGGACCTGCGGGTCGAAGTGCGTGGCCCAGAGGCGGCGCGGCTGGCAGCGCAGGGCTATGGGGAACTCGCGGGCGATAGACTCTTCCTATGGCCTGAGGAGGCTCTGTATCTTCTCGAGAAGGGGAAAATAGAGGTGGAGAGTGGAGGCGCTCGCCTCGGGTTCAGGGAGTACCTCGCCTTAATCACGAAAGACAAACCCATTGTTTGGCCGCGATACATCATCTATCGAGACCTCAGGGAGAGTGGGAGAGTAGTGAAGAAGGGTGTGGGCGAGACGCTACTATATAGGCTGTATGAGGCCTCGGGGCAGGAGACCTCAAAATACCTAATCTTCCCCCTCAGCGAGGGCGAGTCGGTTGAGGTGTCTAGGTTGCTTGATGCTGCCAGGCAAAGCGCCGATAAGGGGAAGGTTCTAGTACTCGCAGTGGTCGAGAGACGGGGGGAGGTCGTATATTACGTATGTTCAGAGACATCTCCCTCGAACGTATGAACCTCCTAGATTACCTCCGACTGACCAGACCCCCAAACGGGCTCCTAATGATAGCGGCGGTCATGGTGGGCCACTATGTTCAGTCCACTAGGCTGCCAGGCCCTCTCGAGGCACTCCTAGCCTCGTCTACGGCCTATTGCCTCACCTCTTCCTCCATGGTTTTGAACGATATAGTGGACAGGGAGATCGACGCCGTCAGCAACCCCGAGCGCCCCATAGCCTCTGGAAGGGTGAACGTGCGGAGCGCTTGGTTTTTCGCGGTCATACTGGGTACTTTGGGCCTAGCCTCGGCGGCAGCTTTGGGTCCCTCGCTACTCTTCATAGCCGTGATTTTTTACACCCTCGCCACGGTCTATAACACCTATCTTAAGAGGAGGGGTCTTGCAGGAAACATCGCTGTAAGCGCAACTATAGCCGCGCCATACATCTTCGGAGCGGTCCTGGCAGATGGGGAGGTAGGCGGCTTAGTGTCGATCTTCGCACTCATGTCCTTCCTCGCTGGCCTCGGCAGGGAGGTCGTGAAGGGTATTCCAGATGTTGAGGGAGACGCCTTGAAGGGGGTGAAGACCCTCGCCGTAACGAGGGGCCCAAGGGTGGCGGCGAGACTCGGTGTATTTTTCGTAATGCTAGCCATAGTTTTGAGCCCGTTACCATTCCTACTAAACCAGGTCGGGCTTCCCTACCTCCTCCTTGTGGCGGTGGCGGATGCCGGGTTCATCTATTCCAGCGCAAAGCTTCTACGCGACCTACCTAGTAGTAGGAGGGTCAAGGGGGAGTATCTCCTCTGGATGGGGATAGCCCTTGCAGCGTTTATGCTGGGGGCCGTCTAGGGATATATTCCACTAGCGCTTTACTGGGCTGAGGACGAGTTCTTGAAGCTGATCAAGGACCCAGTCCACGGATACATAATTCTGTCCGAAAAAGAGTTAGCGGTCGTCGATACCTTTCCCCTCCAGAGGCTCAGGAGGATCAGCCAGCTACCCATGGCGTACCTGGTATATCCGGGCGCCAGGCACAGCCGCTTCGACCACTCGCTAGGCTCCATGGCGCTCGCCGAGGAGTTTGCGAAAAGTTTAGGCCTCGATCCCGCCGAGGCAGACCTGCTTAAAGCCGCAGCCCTCCTGCACGACGTGGGACACACGCCCTTCTCACACCTATTCGAGGAGTTCTTGCTAGAGGCGGGCACGAATCACGAGGAGGTGGGGAGGAGGATCGTCTTGGAGAACGAGGAGATAAGGAGGGTCCTTGAGAGGGTGGGGATCGATCCGGAGGAGGTCGTAAGCCTGCTCAGTGGGAAACACAAGCTTAGCAAGCTAATCTCTGGCCCGATCGATGTGGACAGACTCGACTTTCTTCTGAGGGACTCCTACTTCACCGGAGCCACCTACGGAATAATAGACGTAAGGAGGCTGATATATTTGACCAAGCTTGTTGATGGAGAGATTTCTATCGACTCGAGGGGCTGGGGCGTCCTCGAGGAGCTAGCCATAGCGAGGCAGCACTCCTTCCTAAACATCTATTTTCACCACGCTGTGAGGAGCGCCCAACTACTACTGCTGAGAGGCGCGGAGGAGGAGGGAGAGACCCTCCCCAAGCTGGCGGAGATGCCTCTAGACGACTACCTCGAGCTGGACGACTTCGCTGTATGGTGCCTACTCAAGAGGAACGAGAGATCCCGAGGACGGATAGTGTCGCTGGAGAGGCGCGTTCTACCGAAGATGATCTATGAGGAGCGTGGCTCCCAACTGGCAGAGAAGACTATGAGTAGGAGCGATAGGAGGGAGCTTGAAGAACTTCTAGCAGGCCAGATGGGCGTACATCACTCCCAAGTCTTTGTAGACTCATCTCTCGTCCCCCCGCTCACGAAGTATGGCCCCAGCGAGCTTCGGGTCGCGGGCCACGGCCTTGAGGGTCAGAGAACCCCATCATGGATTCTGGAGATGACGGCTAGGCCGATATACATATTCCGGGTTTACGTCGGGCGGGGGATGGTTGATTATGAGTCGGCTCGCCGCAAAGTCTCCAAGTGTCTCAGCGACCTGCGTTGAGCATCTTATACCTGATAACCCTCTCGAGCCCCTCCCTAAGCCCCACTATCGGCCTATAGCCTAACACCTGCGCAGCCTTATCGATCGAGGGGTAGCTCACCATCGGCTCAGCCTCCTCAGCCGACCTGGGGGGTAGCTCGACTAGTGGGGATTGAGACGAAGTCAGTTCGCGTATAATCTCAGCCAACTCACGTATAGAGACCCTGCTCCCGCCACCAATGTTGAAGATCTCGCCGACCGCCTTCTCACTCTTGAGGGCCAGCTCGACAGCGCGGCACAGGTTTACGACGTGGTATGGATCGGTTACGTCTCTACCGCCGTTGAAAAGATGTATCTCCCGGCCCTCTAGGCAGGCGTCTATGAATCGCGAGACCGCGCTCTTGGGGGTGTCATACTCTCCGAAGACCTTCCATGAACGTAGGACGACGGCCGGGAGTCCGTAGAGAGTGTGGTAGGTTCTTACAATCATCTCCGACAAAACTTTAGAGTAGTCGTAGAGCGTGCGGGGGGCGAGAGGCGCCTCTTCTGTGACTGGGAGGGGCGGTCGAGGACCGTAGACATTTGCTGAGGAGAGAAACACAAACCTCTCAACACCCCTCCGCCGAGCTATTTCGAGCATGTTCAGGGTTCCCATGATGTTGGTCTGAAGACACCTCAGTGGGTCCCCACTACAGGAGGGCGGGTTTGATACGGCTGCCAGATGGACAACGGAGCCTACCTTATACTGCTCCAGCGCGGTGCTCAACCCGCTGAAATCCACCACATCGGCGACTAGATCCGCTCCGCCAGCTAAGTCGAGACGAACAACACTGTACCCTCTTCCAGAAAAATACTCGCAGAGGCTCCGCCCAATAAATCCCTCCGACCCGGTAACCAGAACTGGCTCCAAGCTCCCCCAAGACGAGACGCGCTATGAACGATTTATTAAACGTCTCACGACACGATGCAGCTAGTCCAGCCGCAGTCGATGCACTTGATACAGCCTTCCTGCCACGCTAGGTTTACGCCTCGGCACTGTGGGCAGGTATAGTATCTCGACTCCTTCTCACCCTCCGGCAACACGATCTTCATGAGGGGATGCTCGATTGTCTCGGCCTCCTCTTGGCGCTGGTACCCACCCCCAGTACTCACTTGAGTGACCCTCTTCTCAATCACCACCTCTATCCCCAAATTTCGCATCATCTCGAGTGTATTGTTAGTCACGACGTTGACGTAGTGGGACTCCCTCTGACTCGGCGTCACTAGAACTTGGCCTGCCTTGGAGGTGTCTCTGTATATCGTTACGCCTTTCAATCCGAGTCTGTAAGCGAAGAGATAAGCCTTTTTGACGTCCTCTACAGTAACCCACCTCGGCATATTAATCGTCTTGCTTACCGCAGCATCCACCCAGAGACCGACATGGTGCTGAGCCCGCACGTGGTCCCACCAAGGAACGTCGTATGCGACAACGAAGACCCTGCGGGCCTCCTCAGGGAAAATCTCTAAGCCTTGGATCGATCCCCCATTGTCTGCCACCATCTTGACTATTTGTTCGTTATAGAGCCCAACCTCCTTCAAATAGTTCTCGAACTCCGGGTCAATGTAGTGGAAAACACCCACAGTCACGCGCTTCTCGTATATGAGGGCAAATACGGGCTCCAGCCCCGAGCTCGCATCAACCAGCATAGAGATGCTGCCTGTGGGCGCGATTGATAGGAGGAAGCTGTTTCGTATCCCGCTCCTCCGGACCTCTTGTGAGATTAGATCCCAATCCATCGTCCAGATCTCCTTGCGGTAAAAACCTTCGAGGGGGAGCACGCCCTTAACATAGTCACTCTGCCAGTAGAGTGGGAAGACACCTCTCTCCTTGGCTCTCTCTATGCTCGCCCGGTAGGCGTGCCAGGCGATGAACTCGGTGATCCCCTGCATCAGCTGGAATCCCTCCTCGCTGTTATACGGTATCCTGAGAGCGTATAGTAGGGAGGCTAGCCCCATAAAGCCGAGTCCGACCCTCCTCGTCATATGCGACATCCCCTCAATCTCCTTTAGCGGATACTTATTCACGTCTATAACATTATCCAAGAATCTGTAAGCAGACCAGACGGCTCTTTCCAAGGACTCCCAATCTAACTCAACCCCCCTCTCTGTCCTCTTCACGAAAGCGTAAAGGTTGATCGACCCCAAGTTACATGACTCGTACACGTAGAGGGGCTCCTCACCGCACGGATTTGTGCAGCTGATGTCACCGAGGGCCCTACGCAGGATGTTTCTCCTGTTGATGTTTCCGTGATAGAGCATACCTGGGTCGGCTGTCTTCCACGCCATCTCCGCGATGAGGTTAAAGAGATGCCGCGGATCTATTGTTCCCCAGACTTTACCATCCCTTGGATTCCTTAATTGATATGGCTCGCCCCTCTCTAGATGCTCCATGAAGTCGTCGCCTACCAAGACACTGATGTTAAAGTTCTCGAGGAATCCCTCCTTCTCCTTAGCCCTGATAAACTTCTCAATATCTGGATGCCACACCTCCAGTATACCCATGTTCGCGCCCCGCCTCTTCCCACCCTGCTTCACAACCTCCGTTACTGTGTCTATAATTCGCATGAAGGTGACTGGGCCAGAGGCGACCCCAGAAGTGGAGAACACCACGTCTCCCTCCGGTCGGAGTTTAGAGTAGTTTATCCCGATTCCTCCACCGCTCTTGAATATTATTGCTGCCTCGGTTGCCGCTCGCATGATTGACTCTATGTTATCCTCTATGGGCAGTACGAAGCAGGCCGATAGCTGGCCGAGCCTCGCGCCCGCGTTGAAGAGAGTGGGGCTGTTAGGCATGAATTTTTTCTCGACCATCAGGTTGTAATACTCAAGATAGTCTGCGTAGTGGTGATCTAGCTCTCCTGCAAGTAGCATCTCCCAGAAGACGCTCCACGGTCGTCTCATCTTTCCCACCGAGTTCAGACGGTCGTACAGCCTTTTCATCTGCTCGAGGTGCCAGCGGTTCCAGTAGACCTCATAGGATCCGTCGGACTTTCTACCAAGACCGACCTTACCCGCCCAAAGCTCCGGGTTAAACTCCTCGTACGGGTGAACGATTTGTTTGCCCTCCTTATCAAATAGTATGGGGTCATAGAGTATGTCGGGTATGACTATTAGCATCGCGACCCTCTGAAAGAGTTGCTTAGGCCTCTCGGCTAGCTTCCCCTGCTCGTTTTTGAGGAGGTAACGGCTCGCCATGAGGCGGATGGCGTTGACGGAGAAACGCTTGTCAACCTCGTCCAGATAATCAGTCTCCAGCAGGATCATCTTCTCCTTCCTAATCCTCTCCCTCTCCTTCCGGTAGAGGATGTAGGCCTTGGCAACCTCGTAGAGATCAAACTTCACTAGCGCAAGCTCCACTATGTCTTGGACATCCTCAACGTGTGGGATCCTCTCCCCGCCATACTTATCTGCGAGGACTTGCAGAACGTGGTCAACAACACGCTGGAGTAACCCTTCATCATACCTGTCGACCGAGAGCATCGCCTTTTTGATTGCGTTATATATGCGGGTTCTGTCGAAGTCGACGACTCGGCCATCCCTCTTGACGACCTTCTTTACTGGGAATTCTGACAACTGGTGCTCCAATCCGACCAGAATAAGTCTCCCACCAATGGCTATAAAGCCTTGCGAGACCAATGCGAGACCAAAAGTCTTTTATAAGCGCCCGAAAAAGCCAAGAAATGGCAACACTCCTTATATGCCGCCACCGGATTGGCCATGAGTTTAGACCGTCGGGTCCCAATTCCGTTCTCGAACACCCGGCATTATCGCCGGCTTTTCGGCTGACTGAAGGGATAAATAACGTTCCTCGGCGATTTTGGTGCGGTATGGCGCTCAGCTACTCGCCTGAGGAGCTTCTAAGGGGGGTTAAGGCGGCATCGGAGGAGGTGATTACGGAGGAGGAGTTAGTTCAGCTCCTTGAGGAGAAGAGGGTACGGGCATACATCGGGTTCGAGCCGAGCAACGTGATACATCTCGGTGCTCTAGTTGTTTGCGAACCCATCATACAGCTAATGAGGGCCGGCTTTTCAGGGATATTCCTTATGGCCGACGTACATGGATGGCTAAATCACAAGGGCGAGCTTGATGTCCTCAAAGAGACTGCGGCGCATAACATCGAGTTGCTCAAAAAAATCACAAGAGCCCGAGGGGTGGAAGACTCCGTGGTGAGCTACGTCCTCGGATCCGACTATCAGTTGAAGGAGGGATACATATTGGAGCTATTCAAACTTGCAAAGTTGGTTACTGCCTCTGAGGCTAGAAAGTCGATGGACACGATAAGCAAGAAGGACGTTATGCACAGAGTGAGCTCCGAGATATACGCCCTTATGCAGTGCATAGACATAGCTTTCCTCAAAGTCAACGTGGCCGTGGGAGGCATGGATCAGAGGAAGATACACGTTATGGCCAGAGAATATCTTAGGAAGCTCGGTCACCAGAAGCCCGTAGCGATACATACTCCCATAATCCTCGGGCTTGACGGCCATGCAAAGATGTCTAAGAGCCTCGAGAATGCGATCTTCTTAAATGATAGTGAGGAGGACGTGTCGAGGAAGATCTATAAAGCTTACTGCCCTGAGGGTGTTGAGGAGGGGAATCCGGTTACCCAGATCGTCAAACATATAATATTCCCGTGGACCGGGGGCTTTGAGGTGGCAGGCAATTTGTATAGGAGCTACGCCGAGTTTTCAGCTGACTGGGTCGGCCGAAGGGTAGGGGCAAAAGCCCTTAAGGATGCCGTCACGGAGTCCATCATAAGTGTCCTTCGAAAAATCAACTCCAGCTAGCCTGCTTTAGGGGATTGCACGTGATAGGGCTACAGCCTTTTTAGCCGCGCCTTCAGACGTCGTATCAAAGCAGTAAACTGTGGGCTCGAGCCCCAAGCCACCCTCGTCAATAACCAAGTCTAGGTCTTTTTCGGAGCTTACTAGTTCAATAACGCTAAAAACCACCTCCTCCTCGGTCCTGGCAAGCTGCTTTGCCTGGGTCTTAGCAAATTTCAGTCCGAGCCGTTTAGCAGCCTCTTCAAGCCCCGGCACGAGCCTTATGTTGATGACGGCTCTCTTAAGCGGGTTCACTCTTGTGACGCCGAGAAGGATTGAGGCGAGGTGTTTAGATGCCCCGAACTCGGGTTTGCCTACAGCGACGAGTCTATCGTTGATTCTGACGATCCTGCCAGGTATCGCGGCCACATCTTCTAGGCTTGAAGCCCCTTCCCTCGCTAAAGCAACGTTGATGGAGACCTCTGGATAGACCTTCAGAAGCTCGGGCGACCGCTCGATGAGTAATACCGCCCTTTCGATGTCCCTTATAATCCCCTCTCTCTCGATAAATGAGATGGTTGGCTTGGTGATACAGATAGTGCAGTCTCCCAGCTCAGGGTATATTTTTCTGTGTAGTTGGCAAAGCGTGCCCGAGGTCAGTAGCCTTTGCCAACCGTTCATTAATGCGCGGGTTGCGCCCTCAGGTCCTTCACTCGCCGCCGCGGCTATCGAGTTTATGAGGGTTTCCGTCTCCTCCCGCGGTACACCATAGCTCCTCAGCGCCTCGGCATAGTTTGTAGGATGCTTAGAGAGGTAGTAGCTAACAGCGGCCTGGCTGACTCCGAGGACGAAGGCAATCTTGGACTGGCTGAAGCCTTTCCTCCTGAGAGTGTGCGCGAGGATTCCCCTTATGTTTGGCAGTAGATATCGAAGAAGCAGCTCCTCGGGAGGCCTCATTGACCAGGTTCCACTAGAATCCTTTCTTGCTGTGCATGCTTCATCGCGGCGCTAACCACCTCCGGATCGACGCGCCGATACACACTAATCTTAATCTTATCCCACTCCCAAACTATTTTTCCTCCTATGATTGCGTAGGGTGCCTCGATTCGCACGATATCGGCCTTAGAGAGCACTAGTTTATCGACTAACACCGAGTAGAGCCATCTGTTTAGCTCGCCTGCTCCTCTCGCAACCTCCTGAGAGGTTAGCTGCCCAGACTTCACGAGCTCTCTAGTCTGGGCGAAGATGGCGCGCCTCAGCTTGGTTGCATAATACCCGACAATGACGGTGCCGGTTCTCACCACGGCCCTGACGGGCTCCATAGCGCCCACCTAATGAAAATATATGCGGGAGGCCCATATATTATTATCCGGTTGGAACGAGGACCATTTTATAAGGAAGAAGCCTTAAACTATAGCAAGTTTCAGCAAAGTTTTTCCACTGGTGTTAATAATTAATTTAAAGTCACGATGGGACAGGTCCAAGATAGGATCTGGCGGACAATCTTGGAAAGGAGGGAAGACTACCTAAGGGTTTTGGGCGATCTTCTAAGTTTTCCGAGCGTTTCCGCGACAGGGGAGGGGATGGCTGAGGCGGCAGATAGGGTCAAGGAGATCATGGAGTCAAGGGGTCTTAGAGTAGACATATACGACGACCACGGGGGTTATCCTTTAGTTTTTGGGGAGATCAGAGAGGAGAGGCACGGAACGCTCTTGATCTATAACCACTATGACGTCCAGCCCCCAGACCCGCTAGAACATTGGGCCTCACCGCCCTTCTCTCCCGCTATACGTGACGGCAGAGTATACGCCAGAGGCGCTTGCGACAACAAGGGAAACCTTGCAGCGAGACTCTGCGCCTTGGACGTTGTGTTGGACTTGTTCGGCGAAGTCCCGCTCAATCTGAAGTTCCTTGTCGAGGGCGAAGAGGAGGTTGGGAGTCCCCACCTTTCGCGGTTCTTCGATCTTCACAGAGAGATCTTAGACGCCGATGCATGCCTCTGGGAGATGGGAGGCACGACAACAAGGGGAAAACCCATAATCTACCTCGGCGTTAAAGGCATCTGCTACCTCGAGCTCCGCGCAGAAGAGGATAGGCCCGATCTACACTCCTCTTGGGGCGCTATAGTGCGGAACCCAGCTTGGGAACTGGCTCAACTCATCGCAAGCCTGAGAGACAGCTCCGGCAGAGTGCTGGTCGAGGGATTCTACGACGATGTCCTTCCTCCTGACGAGGAAACGTTAGAACTGATAAGGAATCTCGACGACGTTGAAGAGGAGATCAAGGTCCACGCGGGCTCCGAAGGACTACTCACAGACAAGCCTGCGAGAGAACAGTTAATCGACCTGCTACTTAAGCCCTGCATCAACATCTGTGGGATCGTGTCAGGATATACTGGACCGGGCTCGAAGACTGTGCTTCCGAGTAAAGCTATGGCGAAGATAGATGTCCGGCTCGTACCGGCGATGCGGCCTGAAAGAGTGATCGAGAGGTTGGAGAGACACGTAAAGCGCGTGAGTGGGGGTAGGATAAAAATTGTCCCCCTCGACAGGGGGTACCCTGCATCACGCACACAGCCCAAGGAGCCCTTTGTCGAGCTTGTCCGAGCAACAGCTAATGTAGCCTTCAAGGCTGCACCCCAGCTCTACCCATCATCAGCAGGATCAGGGCCAATGTACCTCATAACCGAGGAGCTCGGGATCCCCTGCGTAGCGGCGGGCATCGGCGACCACAAGTCCAACGTCCACGCACCCAATGAAAGCATAGCGATAGAAGACTACCTCAGAGGCATACTACATATGGCTCTAATCATGGCGAACTTTGTGCCCTACATGCGGGGCGGCACATTACCCTATGTTTAGGCAAAGCCGCGACACAAATTTATATTAAAGAAGTCATAGGCTATCACGCTGGTGGAGGGCAATGACGCCTGAGCTGAGCTCCTACGTTAGGTTTAAGACGCCTTCGGAACTCGCAAACGCGACGCTCGAACTCGTCAAGATGGCGAGGGAGACGGGTAAGGTCAAGAAGGGTGTTAACGAGGTTATAAAGTCTGTCGAGAGGGGCCAGGCGAAGCTGGTCGTGATAGCTGAGAACGTGGACCCGCCCGAGATAGTGGCTCTTCTGCCGTCACTCTGCCAAGAGAGGAAGGTGCCCTATATCTATGTCCCAACAAAAGAGGCCCTTGGAAACGCCGCCGGCCTAGAAGTCTCCGCCAGCTCGGTGGCTATTATTGACGCGGGTGAGGCCAGGTCCTATCTTGAGGAAATCTTGAAGCAACTCCAGAAGATCACTAGAGGCGGTGCCTGAGGGTTTTATAATGGAGCCTATGAGGAGTTGAGCTAGGGTATGAGTAGCCAGGGCGTGCCCGCCGTGGTGGAACAGATCGTAGGCAGGACTGGTGTGAGGGGCGACGTTACACAGGTGAGGGTAAGGATATTAGAGGGTAATGACAAGGGCCGCGTGATCACGAGGAATGTGAAGGGACCAGTTAGGGTTGGGGACATACTAATATTGATGGATACCGAGAGGGAGGCCGAGAAAATCAAATAGCCGGTGATGAGGCATGCCGACGACGCACGTATGCAGCTTCTGCGGCCACACCTTCATACACGGTACAGGAATCCTCTTTGTCCGGAAGAGCGGGCAACTCAACTGGTTCTGCAGTAAGAAATGCTACGTCTACATGGTTAAGCAGGGCAAGGATCCTAGGAAACTTAAGTGGACAATGTATTACGGCAAGGAGAGACGCGGCTAATCCGATACCTCGGCTGGGTCGAAGAATATTCTCCACTCGTATTCGTATGTCGCCGCACTGTCCGAGGCGTGGATTATATTATCAGTAATGTCGAGCGCATAGTCCCCCCTGATGGTTCCAGGCTCAGCCTTTACGGGGTCAGTCGCACCGATCATCTTACGGACAACCTCAACAGCAGCCCTACCTTCAAGTATAGCAACCACAACCTGTTTATCGCTAACAGCGTTGATCAGGCTGGGGTAGAACGGCTTAGACTGGTGGACCATATAGAGCCTCTCGGCCAGGTCCCTTCTCATCTTCACGGACTTGAGCGCGACGATCCTGAGCCCCCTACTCTCGAACCGCGAGAGTATCGCTCCAACCAGCCCCCTCGAAACGGCTGAAGGCTTCAGCATTATGAAAGTACGCTCCCTCATGTACAGCGTGACTAGAATGACCCATCACTTAAATCCTACATCACTCCGCGTCCTCTCTCTTCCGATTACCGTGGCGACTTTCTCCTCGTCTATCTGTTGGTATTCTGAGATTTCGAGGACACTCAGGACGAGCTCCGCAGAGTAGAGGCTCCTGATGGCTTTAGAAAGCTCTAGCGCTAGCTCTGCGTTAAGTACTATAGGGAGATTGTGGTCTACGGCTGCCCTCCTCACCTCGTAATCCAGTTGCGGCGTGTATCCCGCGGTTACCACCATCCCTATTCTTCTAGACTTGATGCTCTTGACGGCTGACTCTCGATCTAGCTGGGGCAGGTTGGGGAGAGGCTGGTCTTGGAGAGTCAAGACCTCGTAGCTAGCCTCCGAGAAGTTTCTTGCCGCCTCTAGGAGGAGTTCTCCGTATTTGCTCGATTCTCCATAGATAAGTATTGGGTCCTCCTTCGCTGGAAGCCTATTCGGTGTCGCTGCGAGCCAGCTTGTCAAAAGGGCCTCGTGGAAACTTAGACCCAGGGCTGCCACCTCGCCTGTACTCCTCATCTCTGGCCCAAGGAACGGGTAGCAGTCCCTTATCTGGGCCCAGGAGAACTGTGGCGTCTTTACTCCCCAAACAGTCCGGAGTGGGGCATAAACCTCTGGGTATAGCTCGATCCACTTGTGATCAGGGTCATGCAGACCCATATTCAGCATGGCCCGAACGGAATCCTCCGCCAAATCATACCCATAGATTTTGCTGCTAAAGGGCATCGAGCGACTACACCTAAGGTTACACTCGATGACATAGACCTCTCCGTCTCTCACCAAATACTGTACGTTAAAGGGCCCCTTAACTCGAAGGGCCCTAGCAATCTCGCCGGTATACTCAGCGATCCGTTTGAGGGCAGAGTCGCTCAGCCTAAGCGGAGGGATCACTATTGTTGCGTCTCCGCTATGGACTCCGGCGTACTCAACGTGATCCATTGGAAGGATCTTACACCGCCTACTATCTGAGACACAGTCGACCTCCGCCTCGATCGCGCCCTGGAAGAAGTGGCTCATGACTATGGGCTTCGCGGTTAATCCCGCTAGCTTCTCCATCAGCTCCTTGAGCTCGTCTCTGTCGCGCGCTACGAAGACAGATGTCCCACTCAAGATGTAGCTTGGCCTCACGATGACTGGGTATCCAATTCTTTCAACTACCTTCAGCGCCTCCTCGACATTCCGAACCCACCCCCAGGCAGGCTGCTTGATCCCTAATTCCTCGAGAAGCTTGCTGAACCTGTTCCTCTCTTCAGCCCTGCTTATCGAGGAGGATTGCGTCCCGATTATTGTTACCCCCCTTGCTTCTAGCTCCTCGGCAACATTATTCCCTATCTGGCCGGCAGCAGAGGTGATCACGCCCGCTCCACGCGTCATCCTGAAAATCTCTTCGATAGCCTCGGGCGTAAGCTCCTGATTAATCAGGTACGACACGACGTCCCAATCGGTGGAGACAGTCTCTGGGTTATAGTTGATTATTGCCGCGTCCCTCCCGAGTTCTGTGAGTTTCCTATATATGTTGACTGCAGACCAGTCAAACTCTACAGAGACTCCAATTCTGAAGCCGCCGGCACCGAGGAGTAGGATGAGATCCTTTTCTTTGAGACTGATATCGTCCTCCACGCCGTGGCAGGTTAGGTAGAGGTAGTTTGTTCTGGCAGGCTTCTCGCCGGCCAAGGTATCGATATTTTTTACCTTATAAGTGACTCCTAGCCGACGACTTATTGCCCTCAGCTCCGCTGCCGGGAGGCCTGAGAAGAGGGAGATCTGTTCGTAGGTGAAGCCGCACTTCAGAGCCTCGGCAACTAGTTTTTCCCTAAGCTCATTGTCTAACCCGTGTATCCCCCTCATTATTCTTGCAAGGTCTACTATCTTCTTGACAGGGGCGATGAAGAACTGATCGACCCTGGTGATCCTCGAGATCTCCTCGACAGACGCTCCGAGCCAGAGGGCCTTCGCAACGTCTCGGAGCCAGTAGGGCTTGAACGTTTTTAGCCTCTTCAAGACCTCTTCGAGGCTCTCACGGGTCTCGAGGATCTCCCTATCCACTAGGCCCAGGTATCCAAGGTCCAGCATTCTGAACGCCTTCTGATAGACCTCCTCAAGGCTTCTGCCGACCGCCATAACCTCGCCGACACTCATCATTTCGGATCCGAGGGTCTCGCTCCTAGGCCAAAACTTCTCCAAGTCCCATCTGGGAGCCTTGAGAACTATGTAGTCGAGGCTAGGCTCGAAGAAGGCTGTTGTTGTGCCCGTGACTAGGTTGAGGAGCTCGTCAAGTAGGTATCCAAGGCATAGTTTAGCAGCTATGTAGGCGAGTGGGTAGCCGGTCGCCTTACTCGCCAGAGCGCTGCTCCTAGACATCCGCGGATTAGTCTCTATGACGTAGTAGCCTCCGTTGGATTGGTTGAGCGCAAGCTGAACGTTACACTCTCCGACGAGCTGTATCGCGTTAGCAACGCCGAAGGAAGCTTCTCTGAGGGTCTGGTACTCGATGTCAGTCAGGGTCTGACTGGGGGCGACGACAAGAGAGTCGCCAGTATGGACACCCATCGGCTCTATATTCTCGAGGCAGGCTACAGCTACGCAGTTGCCTGCCCTGTCCCTCATAACTTCGTACTCTATCTCCTTCCATCCCTCGAGATATTTCTCGACGAGGACGCTTCCCACGGCGCTGTGCGAGAATGCTCTTGTCAGCTTTCCCCAGAGCTCTGACTCTCCGCTCGCGACGAATGACCCCCTACCACCCAGATTGAAGCTTATCCTAATAATGACCGGGAAACCGATTCTCTTAGCCGCCTCTACAGCCTCTTTCAGCGTGGTTGCGGGTTGCGAGGGGGGGACAGGGAGGGCTGCCTTGACCATGGTGTCCCTGAATAACGACCTTGTTAGTGCGGCTTCTATTCCACTTATTGGTGTTCCAAGCACTTTGACTCCATACTTATCTAGTGTTCCCGACCTGTAGAGCTGGACGCCCGACGTGAGGGCGCTCTGCCCCCCGAAGCCCACCATGATTCCGTCTGGCCTCTCCCTCTCGATGATCTTTTCCAGGAACTCGGTTGAGATAGGTGTGAAGTAAACTTTATCGGCGAAAAGTTTGGAGGTTTGTATTGATGCTATGTTGGGGTTAACTAGGACGGTCGCTATACCCTCATCCTTTAGAGCCTTTAGCGCCTGGCTTCCACTATAGTCAAACTCTGCGGCCTCAGCTATCTTTATCCCTCCCGAGCCTATCAAGAGAACTTTACTTACGCGCTCCATTCTCCTCCACCATCTTTTTGAAAATGTCGAAGACGTAGGAAGCGTCTCGCGGCCCAGGCCTGCCCTCGGGGTGGAACTGTACACTTATCAAGGGTAAAGACTCGTGGACGAGACCCTCAATAACACCTTCATCACAATCTTCGAACCACTGTCGTAAACCAGTGCCCTCGATGCTATCACGAGAAACAGCGTAACCATGATTCTGCAATGTCACCACTCTCTTGCCAGTGAGCAGGTCCCGGCACCCCTTATTAATGCCCCTGTGCCCATACTTCATCTTGTAAGTTTTAGCGCCTAGAGCGAGGGCTATTAGCTGATGACCCAAGCAGACTCCAAGCGTAGGAGTCCCGCTCTCAATAACCTCCCTAGTGAGCTGGATCGCATAGCTAATCTTGGCCGGGTTTCCGGGCCCATTACTTATCACCACTCCGGCGGGGCTATAGGAAAAGACTGCATCGGCGCCGAGCCTTCCTGGAACCACCACTACCCTCAGCCCCTTGCCTGCGAGCGCGTCAAGAACCCCCCTCTTAACACCGAAGTCCACCACCACAACCGTGGGCCCGTTTGAGTCCCTATAGATGAAGGGGGCATCGTAGGTCGAGTACTCGAAGACCTTGGAGTCATAGTCCACTGACTTGGCCATTCTTATGAGCTGCCCCGGGTCAATCTCGCTCAGACTCTCCGCAACCTGTACAGCACACCCCATGACGCCCGCCTCCCTAATCTTCTTCACAAGCATCCTAGTGTCGACGTCCATTACGCCTGGGACGTCGTTTATCTCGAGCCACCTTTGCAACGATTTCTCCGATCGAGGATGGCTGGGCTCTGTTGCCTGGGAGACAACGAGAGCCTCAATCGTCATGCGGTCGGACTCGAAGTCAGGCGGAACCCCATAGTTACCTATCAGAGGGTAGGTCAGGATTAGTATCTGCCCCACATAGGATGGGTCTGTCAGGGACTCCGTGTATCCATTCATCGCGGTGCTGAAGACAATCTCGCCGGACCTTCTAACGTGTGCGCCGAATCCCTTTCCAAGAAAGAAGGAGCCATCCTCGAGAGCTAGAGCGGCCACGGGGCCGCCGAGAAGCTTTCTCGCCAGCGCGCCCACCGAGTTATCCAATCCGCTTCTATGATACATTAAAACAGCATCCCTACACTATATACTTATAGAACAATTTCGGTCACACTCAGGACAGAATGTATCAGGGTTGGTCAGTCAGCAAAGCCGTCCGCCACCTAGTCAGCTTTAACAAGGGTTATAGGCAGGCTCTCGAGGAGGGCTATGCAAACATATCAGCCCTCTCACGCCTGATTAAGCCCTCAGTCGAGAGCATGCTGGGCAGGGAGGTCACGATAGATTCCATAATAACCTCTTTAAAGAGGATGAGGGCCGTGGCCAAACCACCATCTCTCCAAGCAGTCAAAGTACTCGCTAGAAGCAGACTCGAGGTTAGGACCGGCATCGCCAAGGTGACCGTTAAGAAGAATAGCCAGACAAAGAGGATAGCTAGGGATTTGGCCACAAGTAGTTTGGGTTTCTTCCAGCTCTTGGACGGGGTCACCTCCATTACGTTGATAGTAGACCTGAAAAACTACGAGGAGGTCAGGCAGGCGTTTCCACCAGCATTTCGCATTTCCGAGAATACGAGTATGGCCGCTCTACTGGTCATTAGTCCTCCAAAAATCGCCGAAACGCCAGGAGTCCTATCACTCATCCTGGAGCACCTAGCCCGCCACGAGATCAATGTGGAAGAGGTTGTGAGCTGCCACACAGATACAATCATTCTCGTAAGGGGGGTGGACGGGGGGAGGGGATTTGACGTCATCCATAACCTTATAGCTTTGAGTAAACGGTTGGTCCAGCAACGGTAAGCGCTTGGTTGCTTGCTTTTTACCGTCGAGGAGCCCTTCTCTTATATAGGGAACCGGCTAAATTACGGTCAGAACAATTAAATACTGCTTTAATGTTGGATATAAACACAACGTGGAGGGGTGTAGGAACGCCCACGCTCGTCCAAAATTACCTACCGGTCCCGCGGCAAACCGAGCCGGAGTTCTGGAACACGGTTAGAATAGAGCACATACGACACTTAGCTCGATACGGTGAAGCTTTATGGGCATGGGATAGAGCGAAGCATACGACGCGGAGAATCCTCGACAGGCTGAGCTTTAGGGCTGAGCTGGAGGGCGTCGAACCTGATAGAGGGTCATCGAAGTCGATAGATGTCTCAACCTCCATGGCCTACGGAGCCATCGACATGTCGGCCCCGCTCTACCTAGGCGATATGTCGTTCGGGGCGCTGAGCGGAGTCCCAAACATAGCTTTAGCGAGAGCGGCCGACTTGACTGGAATCGTCACGGGGACGGGTGAGGGCGGGCTTCACCCAGAGGTGAGGAAGTGTCGCCGAATCACCGTCCAATGGGCCTCCGCGCGTTTCGGTGTAGATATTGATGTCCTGAACACTGGGCTTGGAATTGTCATCAAGATCGGCCAGGGTGCCAAGCCTGGGATAGGAGGCCACCTTCCTGGGATTAAAGTAACTAAGCCGATCTCAGAGACGCGGCGAATACCAGTGGGTGTAGATGCGATCTCGCCCGCCCCCCACCACGATATCTACAGCATTGAGGATCTAGGGCAGCGGATAGCGGCGCTAAAGGAGGCAACTGGAAAGCCAGTCTTCGTTAAGGTCGGTGTAACCAACTACATACCCTATATAGCCACGGGAATCGCCCGCATGGAGGCTGACGGGATAATAATGGATGGACAGGGTGCAGGCACTGGGGCAACCCCAGCGGTAGTCAGGGATAATGTAGGCCTCCCCGTGGAGCTTGCTGTTGCGGCGGTTCACGACGCGTTGAAGCGCGAAGGCCTTCGTGATGGTTTCACGGTAGTGGCAGCTGGACGGGTTAGTAGTGCGGAGGACACTGCAAAACTCCTAGCGCTCGGTGCTGATGTTGTGTCCATCGGGACCGCATCGCTCATCGCCATGGGCTGCGTCATGGTTCACAAGTGTCACTTAGGATTCTGCCCTGCCGTCATAACAAACAAGATAGAGGAGAACCCAGCCAAAGTCCTCTCACTTGAAACGGCTACGCGTTGGGTTGTCAACATGTTAAGGGGCTGGGTAGAAGAGCTAAGGCTGATTCTTTCTGCGGTGGGGTTATCTTCGGTCAAGGATCTTGTAGGGCGTCGAGACCTCCTAGTGGCCCGTGATGTGATGAAGGACGAGGCTCGGTTGTTGGGGGTGAATACGTTGTGACCGCGCCATGGTGGACGCCCCGCAGGATCAGACACCTCCAAGAATTGTCTGGCGCCGTCGGGAGACAGCCAGGCGAGCCCCCTATAGTTAGCATGGGCAGTACCGGCCCTCCCCATATCGAACACCCATACTTCATTAGGGATAGGCTGGTCAGTGATGGGGCCCAGGTAACTCGTCCGAGCATCGACCCTTACCGCGAGCCGGTCGAGACATTCATCTACCTCTGCGAAGGCAGGATCAGACTCTCTATGCCCCTAATAGTGAAGATTAGGCCTGAGGCCGATCAAACCTTCGCCATGGCGGCTGTCAAGGCATGTTACTGCATGAACGTCCTTGTAGACGTGGGACCAAATTTACCCGAGGGCCTGGAGAAGTATGGTGAAGCGGTCATCGCAGACATCTCACTGATGGGTCGCACAGACTTCGCGGCCTACATCACCACATGGTCAAATATGTGTAGGAGTGACCGCCCACTCTTTGTCCGAACAGCACCTGCTCTATCTTATGACTGGGTGGATCAGGCAACAAGCTGGGGGGTATCAGGCATATACATAGACGAGGACCTAGCTGGAGAGGCTCCGGTTGAGGTTGCCACCTCCCTGCTAGATCGCGAGCTAAGAAAAAAGGGCATAAGAAACAGAATCAGTATTGTAGCTGGCGGCTCAACGATTAGGGGCTCCGACGACATCCACAAACTAGTTGCGCTCGGAGCGGACGCCGTGGTAATGTCGACGGCAGTTGAGCTTGCTGTGGGACTCCATGACTCTAGACCGGAGGGAGAGGTCATCCGTGAGAGGGTCGAAAACCTTCTACTTGGGATCCAGAGGGAGCTGAAACTACTCTCCGGCGCCGCGGGGGTAAGCAATCTCTTCAACAGTCTAGTAGGGAATAGAGAACTGCTTAGAGCAGTCGAGCTCGAACGGGAGGTTAGGCAGAAGCTGGGTGTTAAGCAGGCTGGTGTAGGATAATTGTCGCAATTAGAGGAGTTCAGAAGCATCTCTGGCTGCGGGATCCTCGGGATGCTGAGGAAAGCTGGGGCGCCGAGGATAAGGGCCGAGGAAGCACTCTGCTCTATCGAGTGTGTCAGGTATAGGGGCAGCAAGTATGGAGCGGGTTTCGCGGCCTACAACATTGAAGGGGTCTGCGAGGGGCTCTTCAAGGTTAAGGCCTTCGTAAGGGGGGAAGACGCCCTGCTGCACGTCAAGAAGATCTTGTCCGAGTATGCTGGAGGCGACCTCTTTGAGCTAGGCTTTGAGACTCAGGGAGAGACCCAGTTCTTGTCCTGGGCCGCCTCTGTACAGGCCTCGGTAGATAGCTTGAGGAGGGCCGTTGACAAGACGAACTATGACCTATTAAATTCTGGGATAAAGGGCAGGATCTACTCTTGGGGTCGATACGTGGAAGTTTTCAAGGGCGTCGGATACCCTGCAGACGTGGCGCGACTGTATGGGCTGGTGGAGCGCGACGCACAGGCAGATATGTGGATCGCCCACACGCGACAGCCGACAAACTCGCCGGGCATATACCCTATATGGTCACACCCCTTCTCTAGCTACGAGTGGGCGATTGCCCACAACGGCGATATAAGTAGCTTCGGTGCTAACATGGAGTTCATGAGGTATAGGGGGGTGTCAAGCTTCGTAGGTACTGACAGCGAGCTAATCGTCTACATACTTGACTATCTCACGTCAATCGCCGGATTGCCCGTCGAGAAGGCTGCCCTAGCACTGGTCAACCCGTTCGAGAATACGCTCGTTAGTGCTGAACACAGTGCCCTAGGCTTAGGGAAGTATATCGAGTTTCGCGGCGCTTGGCTTGACGGGCCCTTCAGCGTTGTCGCAGGATATTGCGACGGTGAGGACGTATACATGCTCGCGCTCGCTGACAGGTCCAAGTTTAGGCCACTGGTTGTTGGGGAAGACGGCGCGCGGATTTATGTCGCTAGTGAAGAGGCGGAGATTCGGGCTCTGTCGGAAGACGCTGACGTGTGGCCCGTGAAGCCTGGGGGGGTGTTCCTCGCGTCTATGAAGAGGGGAATAATTTTGCGGGGGAGGGAACACGTGCAAGTTTTCTATCGCAAGGTTAGGACGCCGCCGCCAAGTAGGGGGCTGGTCATAGACGCCTCAGGTATGAGCTACAGCCAGATCAACAGACTAGTCCGAGAGTACTTTCAGTCCGGGGCAAGAGAAGTTACCGTGAAGAACGTGAATGGGCACAGATATCTGGGCATAAACGTCCCCCCCGGATGCAGGCTCAACATATACGGGACGGCCGGAAACTGCCTCGCAAACTTCAACAAGGGCGGCGAAATAATAGTTTATGGGAGTGCACAGGACGACGTGGGGGACGCGATGTACGGCGGCCGCGTCGTAATACATGGAGACGCGCGGGATGTGATTGCGCAGGCGCTCCAAGGGGGAGAGATCTTCGTAAGGGGTAGTGTGGGAAACCGTGCGGGGATACAGATGAGAGAGTTTAGAGACAGCACACCCTTCCTCATAATAGGTGGGAGGGCAGACGACTATCTCGGGGAATACATGGCCGGCGGCGTCGCAATGGTGCTCGGGATAGATGCGATAGATCTAGACGAGTGTCTAGTCGGGAGATATGTTGCCACGGGTATGGTCGGCGGACGCATATACGTGCGGGGCCGCGTAGAGAGATGGAGGATTGGCTTACCACCACCTAAACTCGACGTATTACGCTATCTGAAAGGCCTATACCTCGAAGGGCTCATTGATTACTATACTCTCAACAAACTTGAATCAACCAAGGGAGAGATAACGCTTGACGACATAAGGGCGAATCTATCAGGCGAGCCGCTCCGAAGGGTTTCGAAGCTCTTCACATCAAAGTACCACAAGGATCTGAAGGTGGAGGAGAGGCAGCTAGGAGATTGGGATCTGAAGCTCGTTACAGGTCCTCTTTGGAGATTCTTCACCGAGTTCGGGTTGGACCAAAGACTCTATCAGCGCATATTGGAGTCGGAGTTCACAATTATCGAGACCGCGCAAGCGGCCGCTAAGAGGGAGCAACATGTTGAGGCTGAAGAGGGTTAGGGGCCCTACGCGGCAAAGTGCTTGAAGGTTTTCTCGACACCTAGGTGAGGGATGTTAAAGATTCAGGGTGGTGTGGGTGGATAATTACGTGTACGATTCGTACATCTTTTATATATAACGGCCCACCTACCTGCATGGTGAGGGGCCATGAAGAAATACGCATGGATTGCTCTCTCCGTCGCTTCCCTCGCCGTACTAGGGGTGGCCTTAGCCTCGGTATTCGCTACTCCCTCGGACGCCCCACACGGTTGGGGGCGCGGCTGGAGGTGGCACGGCCTAAATCAGACCCAGATAGTGACTTCAGAATCAGTGGTCGAGGGAACCATCTCTGACGCCGACGTAGGATACCTAATTATCTCAACTATGGGGGGTGAGGTTAGGCTCGCCGCACCACCAGTTTGGACATATCATGGAGAGAGAAGGAGCCTTTTCAGATTATTCGCCGAAGACCTACTGAATATTGGTGACAGGGTGCGGGTAGTTGTTTTAACAGTTCAGGCCACTAGGCCCAACGGGATGACAACGACTGTGTCGATTTCTAAGACCATCACCGACCTCTCAACAGGCGTCGAGGTTTATGCGGTTTTGCCGGCCAGGCTTAGCTCACAAGAAACGCAGCCACAGACAGATTCAGCAGGCTTTGCTCTGCGGTTGGGCGTCTAGGCACCGGGCTAATCTTAGTTTTTATATCTCCCACATTTTTTTAACAGTAGCAGTGCCCAGCCATGACTATTGCTCCTAATTTGCTACGGCTCGACGTGCTGTTCGAGTCCGTCAGCTTGGCCATAGGCCTCGCCATTGCTTCAACAGCGCTGGCGGCCTATAGGAGGGTGGGGTCTAGAACTCTATTGCTGCTGTCCCTCGGATTCTTCATCACGTCTTTCGCGATGTTGTTCAGGGTCGTAATAGTTGCGTGGGCGCTTTCTGAGCTTCCTTGGCGAGGCCCATTCGGAGGATTCTACTTTCTCTCACTCATTCGGCTTCAGGAGTTCGTCTATTCTATCGTTAGGCTATCCGGCTACCTAGTTTTCCTTTACCTATACGTCACTCATCCCCTAACGAGAGAGAGGATAGTTGCGGGCTTGGCTCCGGCCGGGATAGGGCTGATATACAGCCCGCTCTTCGAAGCGACGGCCGCTCTGATCCTCGGCTACATCGTCTATCAGCTCTCCAGAGTGAACAGAAGTGGGGTCTCGCCCTACACCGGCTATGTGTTTTTAGGCTTCATAATGCTTCTGGCGAGCCATCTATTGTTTCTCGCAACGCCCTTCTCCCTAATCCTCTACTTTGCAGCTCATGCGCTGCAGATGCTCTCCTTCCTACTCTTGCTCGCCTCAATGCTGGCGGTGTTGTTTCATGGTAAAAGACTACAGATCTAAGGCAAGGATCTACGCGGATATCTTATCCTCGGTGGCGTCTCAGGTTTACGCGAAACCCACTAAGATCATGCTGGACGCTAACCTTTCCTATGACCGTCTCTCGAGGTATTTAGACACCCTTGTCGAGGGGGGCCTTCTCAAGAGGATAGAAGGGGGCGAGAGGCTTTACGTCATCACTGAGAAAGGCATGAAGTATCTCGCCGAGTTCAAGAGGTTTGAGGAGTTTGCCGCTGCCTTTGGGCTCCGGATATAGCACTATCTGGCGAGACTTTTCTTGAGCTCTCTGACGATCTTTTCCGGTGTAATGGGTAGCTCCTTAATCCTAACTCCCGTAGCGTGTGCTATTGCATTTGCTATAGCTGCCGCCGCGCCGATGATCGGCGGCTCACCAAGCCCCTTCGCCCCTAAATTGTTCGCCAGTAGATCCTCGGGCTCTACGAATACCGCCTCGATCTCGGGAGCCTCGAGGCTTGTGGGGAGGAGGTAGTCGGCTAGATTGGGGTTGAGGACAGCCCCCGTGTCTGGCTCCACAACTCTCTGCTCCAACAGAGCGTATCCGAGGGCTTGGACTACGCCTCCAGCTACCTGGCCCTCCGCCAACATCTTGTTGATTATTCTGCCAGAGTCGTGGGCAGAAACGATTCTCAAAACCCTAACCTTCCCTGTCTCGACGTCAACCTCAACCTCGGCGAACTGGGCTGCGAAAGTCTCGATAGCCCTTCCATCGGGGTTTGGTCCCCGCGCGCCTCGACCTACGATCGCGAAGTCGCCCAGTCTCCTCAGCAGCTCTTCAACCCTCATAGACCGCTCACCCCCTATGGTTTGGATCTGACCATCCCTTATCTCCAGTATCTCGAGGGGCGCGTCCACGAACTGTGTGGCTATCTCAAGGAGCTGCATTTTGGCGTCAAATGCCGCGGCCCTCACCGCCGGCCCCATTGAGGCTAGGGTGCCGCTTCCGCCGCTTCCGGGTGAAAACAGTTCTAGGGCCGTATCCCCTAGCAAGACGTTGACCCTTTCAACAGGTATTCCCAACTCCTCCGCCGCTATTTGGGCCAGTATGGTTCGAGTGCCTGTCCCTATGTCTTGAGTGGCTGTTAGCACTGTTACTGTTCCGTCTCGGTTGAGCTTGACCTCAGCGTAGGCTGGAGGGCCTCCCCCACCCCACCATACGACGCTCGCCATCCCGACTCCTCGCACAGTCTTCCCGCTCCTCACTGGCGTCCTTAGTTTGCTCCAGCCGAAGGCCTCAGCACCAGCGGTGTAGGCCTCCCTTAACGCCTTAGAGGTGTATGGTAATCCAGTATCTGGCTCCGTCTCTGCATAGTTAGTGAGCCTTATGGCCAGCGGGTCCAGCCCTAGCTCCTCAGCCCCCATGTCCATGACGGATTCTAGCCCAAATGTCCCTTCTGTGAAGCCCGGCGCCCTCATGGCTGTGTGGGGGATAGTGTTTGTGAAGACGCCCCACTCCACCGTCTCGAGGTTAGGTGTGTTGTAGAGCATCCGGTAGGGCCCACTTACGAGAGGAACCCAGCTCGCGTAAGCACCCAAGTTGATTATCGCCTCGAGCCCTAAAGCGACGAGCCTCCCGTCCCTCCTGAACCCCGCCTTCACACGCTGAATTGACGGCGCCCTGCACCCCGACACGAGGTTTTCCTCCGTCCTGTCAAGGATCACCTTTACTGGCCTGCCTGTCGCCCTCGACGCGAGCGCGGCCATTACGGTGTGTTTACCTGGGTCAAACTTGGCGCCAAAGCCGCCCCCCATATATTCGCAGATTACCCGTACTGCCGCTAGGGGGAGGGAAAATACCTCGCTAAGCCTCTGCCTCACGTTGTGAATGGCCTGTGTAGACTCCCAGACCGTCAGGCCCTGCGAGTGCCAATAAGCTACGCACCCGTGTGTCTCTAAGGAGTTGTGCAGCGCCGGACTTGTTCTGAACTCGTCCTCAATCACAACCGAGGCCTCTTGGAGCCCCTTCTCAAGGGATCCGCGTCTATGTCGTGAGGGGCCGCCCCCGAAGACATTTCCACCCTCATGGATTTTTGGTGCTTCCTCCCGCATCGCCTCCAAGGGGTCAACTACGTGTGGGAGGCGCTCGTACTCCACATAAATAGAGTCTAGCGCATCCTCCGCTGCCGCCTCGTCCTCTGCGACCACGAATGCGACCTCCTCGCCTGGGTACCTTAGGGTGGTATCCATTAGATAGCTCATTCCAGTGTGCCAAGGGATCTTGGGAGTGTTCAGATGCGTGTAAACAGCCCTGACGCCTGGTATTCTCTCGGCATGAGACGTATCGATGCTCAGTATTCTCGCGTGGGGGTATGGGCAGCGGAGAAACCTGCCGACAAGCATGCCTGGAAGCGCGACATCCGCGGTATAGATTGCTCGACCCGTGACCTTTGCGGGCCCGTCAACAGCCCTCACCCTACCGCCGACGTAGTTGAAGCGTTGTTCCCGCCTCCATGACTTAACGCGCTCCTCCTCTTCGGCGACATACTCCTCGCGCCATCTACCTTCTACCTCAGCCCGCGTCTTTCTCAGCCTTACCATGACGCATCAACAGATGATTGACTAATTATAAGGTTTTGTGTGTCCCTGTAGTTTCTGGCCTACGGGATGCAGTATCTCGTGCACGTCCTTATGTAGCCGGCCCAACCCACTTAGAGATGGATGTAGAGATGCCGATCGAGGTGCCGCTACATCTGACGGGATTCTTCTACCCCATCTACACAAGCGACCCCCACACAACGGGGTCCATAGGAGCCGGAGTCGTCATCACGCCCGGCCTCGTCTGCAACATAAGGATAGATCAGCGGGGAATCACGTTCAACGGCGAGGCGCTGAAGGCCGGCCCAGCGGTCGAGCTTTACGGAAGACTCAAATACCCGCTCGGCATCGAGCTGCAAGGCGACTGCGCCCCCGGCGCCGGCTATGCTTTTAGCGCCGCCTCGACCCTCGCTGTAGGCTCGGCCCTAGTAGCATCGGGTATGGCAACCCCCCTAGAGGTGGCCCGTATGTCTCACGTGGTTGAAGTCGAGCATGGAACGGGTCTAGGAGATGTCTTGGCGATCTGGGAGGGGGGTGGCCTCACGGTTAGGACTGTGGCCGGAGCTCCGGGGGTGGGTAGGGCTGCGAGTGTAAGGGTGGAGGAGAATGTGGTTGTTCTGACGACAGAGCTTGGCACGATGTCCACCAGACAGTACCTATCCGAACACCTCGACAAGATAAGGAGTCTGGGGAGAAGACTTTATGAAAGATTCATCGCTGACCCAAGCCTGAGTCTCTTTCTCGAGCTCTCTGAGAGTTTCTCGAGGGATCTCGGGCTTGCAGATGAGAAGATTCTGGACGTGGTAAGGAGACTCTCGCCTCGCATCTTGGGGTGGTACGTGAAGAAACGCGTGCTAGTCGTGGTGGCCGAACAGGAGTGGGCGGCGGACGTAGCAAAGACTATAGAAGAGTCTATCAATAAGGCCAGATGGTTTAGACTCGGTGGCGCAGGTTGGAGGAAATCCCTCGAGACCATCCGAGATACGTCTCGCTAATGATTAGGAGGAGGCTGGTGGAAGGATTTAGGGCAGGGATCGTAGTGCCCGAGGGCCTCTTAGCCCACGGTAGGGGTGAAGCCCTAGACTATATTCTTGGAGAGGAGACCCAGCCTCCTGCGCAGCAGGCCGTTAAGGCCGCCGCGGCCCTCATGCTTTCTTCTCAACACCCTGTTATCTCCGTGAACGGGAACACGGTAGCTTTAGCCGTCGACGAGGTAGTGAGGCTTAGCAAGCTAGTTCCGGCCAAAATCGAGGTGAACCTTTTCCACCGCAGCGGCGAAAGGATCTCAAAGATTAAGCAGCTCCTCGAGAACCATGGAGCGGCTGATGTACTGGGAGACGATGAGCTGGTTGAGATTCCCGGACTCAGTAGCCTCAGGAGGCTTGTCTCGAGGAGAGGCATCTTCGCCGCCGACTGCGTCCTAGTCCCCCTAGAGGACGGGGATAGGGCTGAGAAACTGGTCTCTATGGGGAAGAAGATAATCGCGATAGATCTGAACCCGTTCTCGCGCACGTCTCGCGCGGCCACCATAACCATAGTGGATAACGTGGTGCGAGCCATGCCCAACCTGTGTCGAGCCGTTGAAGAACTGAAGGGGCGGGACCATGAAACGCTTCAAGCGATTTATAAGGGGTTCAACAACCAAGAGAACTTGGCGAGGATGATAGAACTCATATTGAGGCGTCTTGAAAGGTTAGCGGGGCTGGATGGGCTGAAATGGGGAGCCGCCTAACCGCCAGGGACATAATGCAGATGAAGAAGAAGGGCAAGAAGATCTCGATGCTGACGGCATACGACTATGCGTTCGCAAGGATAGTCGACCAGGCGGGAATCGACATCATACTTGTCGGGGACTCAGCCTCCATGGTCATGATGGGCTATAAGGACACGAGATTTATAACGCTGGGCGAGATGATAACGTTCTGCAAGTCGGTCTCGCGAGGCGTTGAGAGGGCTATGGTTGTAGGCGATATGCCATTTATGTCGTATCAGGCTTCGAGGGAGGATGCGGTGAAGAACGCGGGGCTCCTAGTTAAGAAGGGGTTGGTCGACGCTGTCAAGCTTGAGGGCGGCGAAGAGATGGCGGACAAGGTCAGAGCAATAGTTAATGCAGGAATACCCGTGATGGGCCACATAGGCTTAACGCCACAGAGCGCCGCGATGACGCGGGGATATAGACTTACCGCAAAGTCGGCGGAAGAGGGGCTCAAACTCGTGAGGGATGCCGAGGCCCTTCAAGAGGCGGGGGCATTCGCCATAGTCCTCGAATACGTGACATCGGAGGTGGCTGAACAAATAACTCGGCAGCTCGATATACCGACAATAGGCATAGGCTCCGGACCCTCCTGCGACGGGCAGGTCCTAGTGCTGCACGACCTGCTCGGCCTATACGAGAACTCCCCCCCATTCTCGAAGAGATATATCGACCTCGTGCCCCAGGTCAGAGCTGCCATCGAAAAGTACAGGCAGGAGGTTATTGAGGGGGTCTTCCCAGGGGAGGAGCATACGAGGCACATGGAGCCCGGAGAGCTTAAGGAATTCCTAGACCGTCTAGAAAGAAGGAGAAGCGGTTGAGGATAGTGGTGGCTGGGGCTGGCGCAATAGGGTTGCTATTTGGAGGAATATTGTGGCTGAATGGGGGAGACGTTATACTGTTTACTAGGAGGAGGGGAGCCGCCGAAGCCATCTTCAAGGAGGGCATCCTAATAGAGAGTGAGGACGGCGTACAGCAGGCTCGGCCACAATGCACAACGGAGCCTGCCCAGCTAGGCGACGCCTGCCTCACAATCTTATGTGTAAAGTCCTACGACACCGAGGCTGCGGCACGGATGCTTTACCCGCATCTCCCCCATCATTCTCTGATACTCACCGTGCAGAATGGTCTGGGGAACGTTGAGAGCCTTGTACAGATCTTTGGGAAGAAGAGGGTCATAGGAGGCTACACGACCTACGCCTCCACGCTCGTTGGCATAAACAGAGTCTACCAAGCCTATAGAGGATTAACAGTCATCGGTCGCCACCCCCTGACCGAGACACGCTTAGCTGACGTATCCATGGTCGCAGAGGAGCTTACTAGGCATGGAATAAGGACTCTACACGTAGACGACATATATCCAGAGCTCCTCAGGAAGCTGGCGGTTAACGCCGTGATAAACCCATTAACGGCCATACTACGCGTACGAAACGGCGAGATCGCGGAGAACCCTTCAATCAAGCCCATCGTCGAGCGGGTGCTTGAGGAGTGTGTGATAGCGATTAAGAGGCTAGGAGCCGTCATGAGTCTCGAGGAATTGCGGCAAACCGTGGACGAAGTGGCGAGGGCTACTGCTCGAAATATGTCCTCCATGCTTCAGGACATTGAGAGAGGACGGCCGACCGAGATCGACCATATCAACGGAGCCGTGGCGCGTGTTCTGAGGGAGGTTGGCCTGGAGTGGAGTGTTAATGAGGTGCTAACCGCACTCGTTCATGGGTTGGAGTCGAGGGGGGCTGGCTACCGTGGAGACCCTCGATAAAGCTCTCGGAGAGCTGGGGGAGGAGTGGGTTCTGAGGGAGATTCTTGCTAGCCTCTCAGATGTTCCTGCGCTCAGGCTGGGGGTAGGTGATGACGCTGTAGAGCTTCGGGGCGCGGAGGACATGGTTGTAGCTGGAGACATGCTTGTGGAGTCGACCGACGTCCCGTTAGGGATGAGCCACCGCCAGATAGGGATGAAGGCTGTAACGGCTGTAGCCAGCGACTTCGCCGCCAAGGGCGCCGAACCCCAATACTTCTTCGTGGAGTTAGGACTGCCGGCCTCCATGAAGGGACGAGAGTTTCGCGACCTGTGGGGCGGCATCCTCTCGGCATCCAAGATGTATGGCGGCGTCGTTGTGGGTGGCGACACAAACGAGGCGAAGGAGATTGTGGTGGGGGTCGTAGCAATAGGCAGGGCCATCAACCCTATCTCTCGGAAAGGAGCCAGGCCCGGCGACATTCTCGCCGTCACGGGATTATTTGGGAAGACCTACGCGGGCCTCCACGCGGCATTGAGCGGTAACCGTGATCCAAAGTGGCGCCCCCTCCTCGACGCCGTCTACGAGCCGAGAGCGAGGCTTAGAGAGGGGGTCGAGCTGGCGAGGGCGGGCCTCGCAACCTCCTCTATCGATTCTAGCGATGGTCTCGAGGCATGCTTACGCGAGCTCTCCGACATGAGTGGCGTCGGCTTCATAGTTGAGAGACTCCCGCTCGACCCGCTTGCAGAGGAGTATGTGCGCGTACACGGCCTCGACTTCTACGAGGCTGTTTTACGGGGCGGCGAGGAGTATGAGCTGGTTCTTACAGTACCATCTCCGAGACTTGAAGATGCAGCTCGGCTCCTAGAGGGGCTTGGCTGTAGCCTTATACCGGTCGGCAAGGCTGTAGAGGACCGCACGGTGATTATCAGGTCGGGGAACTCAGAGATGGAGCTTCGAGGAAAGGGCTGGAGACATTTTAAGGGGCGCCCCCGGTGATCCGAGGAGCGGCTGAAGCAACATATATTTTACAAAGCCTTACTAGCTGACCCTGTAGATGAGGATAACCTCGGCGGTCCCATATGAGGAGAAGTGGCTCCGAAGATGGGAGGAGGACAAAATATTTTACGCCGACCCTGACCCGCGGAGACCGAAGGTCTTTGTAACATTCCCGTACTCCTACCAGAACGGGCCGCTCCACATAGGTCACGGATTCACGGCCACCCGTGGAGACATCTATGCACGCTACAAGAGGATGAAGGGCTTCAATGTACTATTCCCATGGGCTTGGCACTGGACTGGGGAGGCTGTTGCAGGGACGTCGGAGAGACTAAAAAAAGGGGACCAGACGGTCATCAGGGTCCTGAGGGACGTAGATAAGGTGCCTGAAGAGGTTCTTCCCACCTTCACCGTGCCAGAAAACATCTGTAGATACTATACGGAGGAGAACAGGCGTGTCGCAAAGGCGATGGGTTTTTCAGTCGATTGGCGGAGAGAGTTCTATACCTCAGACCTCCACCCATATTACAGCCGGTTCGTTGAGTGGCAGTATAGGACACTCCAGCGTCTCGGTAAGCTGAGGAAGGGGTCTCACCCCGTCGTCTGGTGCCCCGCCTGCGAGAGCCCCACAGGCGACCATGACAGGCTGGTCGGAGAGGGGGTATCACCGATCGAGTTTACGCTTGTCTATTTCAAGCTAGAGGATGACGAGGCACACCTTGCCGCATCGACCCTTAGGCCAGAGACAATATTCGGAGCCACCAACCTCTGGATAAGGCCCGAGGCAAACTATATGGAGGTGATGCTGGACAACACGCGGGTTATCGTGAGCAGCGAGTCCTACGACAAGCTTAGAAATCAGGTCAAGAGCATCAAGCATCTCCGCAACCTCCACGGAAGCGAGCTAATAGGGAGATACTGCGTGGCGCCTATCACGGGCATGCGGCTAATAGTATTGCCCGCAGAGTTCGTAGACCCTGCGACCGGCACAGGCGTCGTATACAGCGTCCCCAGCCACGCCCCATACGACTATGCCGGTCTTAAGGAGCTTAAAGGTAGGGCAGACAGGCTCAGAGAGTTCGGGGTCGACCCAGCCATCCTCGAGGGTCTGACGCCTATCAACATCATAGATACAGTGGGGCTCGGCCCAAGCCCTGCGATCGAGATGGTTGAGAGGGAGGGGATCTCCTCCTCAACTGACCCACGCCTCGAGAGGCTCACCAAGGAGCTTTACTCAAAAGAGTTTTACGAGGGTGTCCTGAATGATCGGTGCGGAGAGTTCGCGGGCCTGTCGGTGAAGGATGCCCGCGACACGGTTAAGGGCCGGCTACTAAGGATGGGTCTAGGGGGAACGCTCTACGACCTCCCGGAACCCGTTATCTGTAGGAGCGGGGATAGATGCATCGTTAAGATTGTTGAGGATCAATGGTTCATAGCCTATGGCGACGAGGAGTGGAAGACCATGGTGCGGGAATACGTCGAGCGGGAGCTCCACGTTTTCCCCGAGAACGCTAGGCAGTGGTTCCTAAACGTAATTGACTGGCTAAAGAATTGGCCCTGCACAAGGAAGACCGGCCTTGGGACAAAGTTCCCATTCGACGAAAAATGGATCGTCGAGACTCTAAGCGACTCAACAGTCTACCCCGCACTATACACCGTGAGTAGGTATCTGAACGATGGCACGGTCAATCCGCATCAACTCACACCGCAGCTCCTAGACTTTGTTTTCCGTGGGGAAGGAGATCCGGCACAGATCTCCAGAGAGCTTCAGATCGAGAAAAGCGTGCTTGAAGCGATGCGTAGCGAGTTCGACTACTGGTACCCTGTCGACCTACGGGTCTCGGCAAAAGACCTCCTACCAAACCACTTGACATTCTATATCTTCCAGCACGCAGCGCTGTTTCCGAGACAGAAATGGCCCCGCGCCATCAGCGTCAACGGAATGGTTAGAATCGAGGGGGAGGAGATGCATAAGAGCCGGGGAAACTTCGTATCGCTGAAGGACGCGATCTCGAGGGTGGGGGCCGACGCTACAAGGCTGGCAATAATCCTCGCCGCAGAGGACATGGATGACCCCGACTGGAGATGGAAGAATGCCGAGGATCTCAGGAGGTATCTTGACAACTTCCTGAAACTTGTTTCAGACCTTTACAGGCGTGAACATGACTCTTCGTGGGAGGAGGCGGATCTATGGGCCCTCACACGCTGCCAGCATATAATTAGGGAGGTTGAGGAGAGCTTAGAAAAGCTGAAGACGAGAACGGCCGCCTCAAAGGTGTTATACGATATGGAGAACTTGGTGAAGAAATATCTGAGGAGAAAGACGGGGGCGCTGGGCCCCGCAATAAAAGAGCTGCTCGAGGCATGGGTCCTCATGCTTGTCCCGCTCGCACCGTTTACTGCAGAGGAGGCGTGGCACCAGATGGGTAAGGAGGGATACGCCTCACTCTCGAGCTGGCCATCTTTCGCGGAGAAGTTTGATCAGCAGTTACTCCTACGGGACGAGCTGCTTGAGATGGTCTTGAGCGACGTAAGGAACATCCGTAGGGTGATGCAGCAGGAGCCGCGGGAAGCCCTGTTATTTATTGCCCCCCCATGGATGACGAAGATACTTGAGGAGTGCCTCACCGGTGCGGAGCGCCGAGAACAAGCCTTAATAGGCATGATAGCCCGCCGCCTTGTGAGGCATCTAAGGCTGCCCGCCGCAAGCATACAGACTCTTGCCAGAAAGATTCTCGAAACGGTCCAAGACCTCTCGTCTAGATACAGTGTAGATACCATACTGAAGGTCGCAGGCCAGGAGGAGGAGGTCTATAGAGCGAATATCCGTTACTTGGAGCAGGAGCTAGGCATGACTGTGTCTCTAAGAGCAGCTGAGTCAGAGCTGGATGACTCCGTTGCAAGGCAGAAGGCCTTGCAAGCCACACCCCTCCGCCCCGGAATCTATCTAATTGCTTGACCACACACATCAACACTCACATCTAGGTACTGTCAAGTTGGTATTACCTCCTCTCATCCTGGTCTGATGATGTTGTGCATTGCTGCAATTGTAGTTGCTAACTCTTCTAGGCTCTTCAGCTTCTTCGTGTTTATGTTGTTGTAGAACATCTTCGTTCTTTACTTCATTTCCCTGAACCACCTCTCTATCCTGTTCCTTTTACCGGGAGTCTCTTGGAAGTAAGTCATTCTAATATGAGTGGCTTACATTCACATGAGTCCAATACCCTCCTTAGGAACTTAGCTGCGCTTGGAATCCCCCTCGACGCGTATACGGCCAATAC